>NZ_CAXTGZ010000398.1:0-1555 GCF_964243625.1 uncultured Caballeronia sp. | reverse complement strand
CCCGCCGATGCAAGCCGCGCCGTCAATTGCCGCAAGTGAACGCGCTGGCGTTCGAGCCGCTCGGTGGGGCTGACGAGCCGGCGCGCAAGCCAGTCGATTTGCTGCGCGCGCCGCTCCATCATCCGGCCGAAACCGCGTGCGAGCGATGCATGCCGATGATCCAGATCGCGCAGCAGCAAGACGCGTTGCGGGCTGACGAGTTCGGCCGCTGCCGTGGGCGTGGGCGCGCGGACATCGGCGGCGAAATCGGCGATGGTGAAATCCGTCTCGTGCCCTACGCCGCTGACCACGGGCATCGCGCTTTCGGCGATCGCACGCGCAAGGACTTCTTCGTTGAACGCCCATAAGTCTTCGATGGAGCCACCACCCCGGCACACGATCAGCACATCGACTTCGCGGCGTGCGCTGGCTTCGTCGACCATGGCGGCGAGTTTCGCGGCCACACCCGCGCCCTGCACCGGCGCCGGGTAGACGATCACCGGCACGTGCGGCGCACGGCGCGAAAGCGTCGTCAGCACGTCGCGCAAGGCGGCCGCCTGCAACGACGTCACGATACCGATTGCGCGCGGATGCTGCGGCAGCGCGCGTTTTCTCTCGGCGGCGAACAAACCTTCGGCTTCGAGCTTGGCCTTGAGCCTCAGGAACGCTTCATACAAGCGCCCTTGCCCAGTCCGTCGAACCGCCTCCACACCGAGTTGCAGCTCGCCGCGCGGTTCGTACATGGTGACGAGCCCGCGCACCTCGATCCGGTCGCCTTCGCGCGGCGTGAACTCGGCGTACTGCGCGCGGCCTCGGAACATCACACAGCGCATTTGCGCCTGCGCATCCTTGATCGAGAAATACCAGTGACCGCTCGCCGCCTTCGTAAAATTCGAGACTTCGCCTGATACCCAGACCAACGGAAACGAACGCTCCAGCACTGAACCAATCGCGCGATTGAGCGCTGAAACGGGAATGACCGCGTCGGCGCCGGCGGGGTCTGGTATGGAGAATGGATCGGTGCTCATCGAAGGAAAAGGCCGGTTGATTGCGGTGGCTACAGGGTGAAACCTGCCCGAACAGATGTCCATTCGGCTGGCGGAGTGTAGCAAGTGTCCACAATGCACAAGTTACCGAAAACACGCACACACGAATATGAAATTCACATGAACGCGCTTTAAGCCTTTGTTTTGATTGCCTTTCTCATTTCCGGAAGAGCTGTTCGCCGAGGCAAGTCCGACCAGATGCCGAATTTCCGCCAATGCACGCCAACTTGTTCACAGAGTTATCCACAGAGCCACCTGTGTAAAACTCCATGGGCAGACCGGTCCCCTTCGACTGGCGCCGAGCGCACCGCCGCGCTAGAGTGCCGGGTTCGAGGATCGCCCGTCGACCGCTTTCCGTTCAGCTTTTTAGGAGAACCGCCCCGATGCAAAGGTGCCGGCCGTCAAGCCTGGTTTCACCAGTCTCAGCAGTATCGTCATGTTTCGAGCATCGGCCCATCCAGTCCCGAGCTTTCCCGCGATGTACAGGTAGCGCGCGCCATGTCTGACTTCAAACCGCCGATAGAAAATTT
>NZ_CAXTGZ010000397.1:0-5779 GCF_964243625.1 uncultured Caballeronia sp. | reverse complement strand
GCAGCATTTCCTGCGTGTTAGCCTCGGTGAGCCGGGCTTCGCCGCGCAGCGTCTTTACGACGCGCGCCATCCGTGTAGTGAGTGTGTCTAGCATGGGAGCGTGTGAGAGTGCGGCCGGTAAGTGTCGTTAACTAAGCGATAACGGCGTCTCGGCAGCCCTTTGCGAGAAGGGGGAAGACGTCGCGGCCTCGGGGCCTGGTGTAAACTTCAATCATGGATATTGTACTGTATGCCCTCACTGCGCTTCTCTACGGCGGACTTGCCGTAGCGGGCTGGCGCGCGCATCGCGACACGTCGGTCGAACCGGCGCTCGCCGGCATGCCGGCGGGCGCCCGTGTGGGCAGCTCCATGGATAGCGGGCGGGTATCGAAGGCGTCGGGCATGAGTTCCATGGGGCGCGTGCTGCTCGGCGTCGCGTTGCTTTTGCATGGCGTGCTGCTGCACACCACCATCTTTCCTCAGAACGCGATGGTGTTCGGCTTCGCGTTTGCGCTCTCCGCCATGTTCTGGCTGGGTGCGGGCATCTACTGGATCGAAAGTTTCTTCTTCCCGCTCGATGGCTTGCGGCTGCTCGTATTGCCGCTCGCGTGCGTCGCGTCGGTGATGCCGCTGTTCTTCGGCGGCGTGCGCGTGTTGCCGTATTCGGCCGCGCCCATGTTCAAGCTGCACTTCCTGATCGCCAATATTGCGTATGGATTGTTTGCCATCGCGGCGCTCCACGCCATCCTCATGTTGATGGTCGAAAGGCGATTGCAGAACATGCGCGGCACGGCGACGCGGCATACATCGAATAGCTGGGTATCGAGCTGGCTCGATACCTTGCCGCCGTTGCTCACGCTCGAAAAATTATTGTTTCGCCTGATTTCGGCAGGGTTCGTGCTGTTGACGCTCACGCTGATCTCGGGCGTCGCGTTCAACGAACAACTCGTCGACAAGGCGTTCAGGCTCGATCACAAGACGGTGTTCGCGATTCTGTCGTGGTTGATGTTCGGCGCTTTGCTGACCGCCCGCCGCGTCTCCGGTTGGCGTGGCCGCGCTGCGTTGCGCTGGGTGCTCGCGTCGTTCGTGGCGCTGCTGCTTGCCTATGTGGGCAGCCGCTTTGTGTTCGAAGTGCTGCTGCATCGCGCGGTCGTCTGACGCGTTCGCCCCGGCTTCGCGTCTATTGCTTCTTCTGCTTCGTCTATTACTAAGCTCATGCGCCAAATCATCCTTCTCATATTTGTGTTCTTCGCGAGCCAGTGGCTTTTCAAAAAGCTCAAGCGCGCCCAGGCTGCCGCCGGCGGTGCGCAGGCCGGCGCGGGTAATGGTGCCGGCAATGGCACTGGCAGTGCGCGGGCCTCCCGCGGTCCTTCGGCCTCCAGCGCGCCGCAACTTCCCGATGCACTCGTGCGCTGCGCCGAATGCGGCGTGCATACGCCGAGCAGCGACGCGGTCGTCGCGGCAGGCCACCGCTTCTGCTCCGTCGACCACGCTCAACGTCACGCCGCGCGCCCGACAGGCCGCGACGCACGATGAACGAAGCAGGTTTCATCGGCGAGGATGGATGGTATTCATCAGCGCGCCGGTTGCCGTCGCCCAACTTTGAAGTGCGTCCGGGCAGCATTGAACCGACGTTGATCGTGGTTCACAACATCAGCCTGCCGCCCGATGACTTCGGCGGCAGCGCGATCACCGAGCTCTTCCAGAACCGTCTCGATCACGACGCCCATCCGTACTACGACCAGTTGCGCGGCATGCGCGTCTCGTCGCATTTCGTCATTCGCCGCGACGGCGTGGTCGAGCAATATGTCTCGTGCAACGAGCGCGCGTGGCACGCGGGGTTGTCGAATTTCTTCGGGCGCGAACGCTGCAATGATTTTTCGGTGGGCATCGAGCTGGAAGGCAGCGACACAAGCCCGTTCGAAGATGCCCAGTACGCGTCGCTCGACGACGTGGTCCGCGCGACCATGCGACGTTATCCAATCGATGCCTTCGCCGGCCATTCGGACATTGCGCCGGGCCGCAAGACCGATCCCGGTCCGCACTTCGAATGGTCGCGGCTGCAACACGGTTGTGAACTTCCTCTTCAGTACTTTCCCTACCTCGCCAACGCGCGCACTGCTTGACATCCCTGTCTTTCATTTTGCAGCGCAGCGCATTAAATCATTACAAGCTCGCGAGCCCTTGCCCGACTTTGGCATTCGAAAAGTCAAGCCCGGTTAGTCGATTCCTCAGCAAATAAAAGTTTTTGAGACTGTGCGGAATGTCACTATACTTGGTGCTCAGAGACGTAAATCGCACTATATGTTGTGTTGTCAAGGCGGCGCCCTGCTCACAGAGCCGGCGCCGCATGCTTGTGCGGCCATAGAACAAGACGCCGCATAAGCAACTGATTCGCCGCGTGAAAATCGCCGGCGAGTCGGGTTGAAACACTCGGGGGCAGATAGGCGAAGCGGGCGATTTGTCATTGTGATCGTATGGATCGCAGCGGCAATTTCCCAAGCTGACCATTCTCAATTTCATCGTCGTGCGCGGTCGGCAAGAGCAGCATCCAGCAGTAAAAAGCTAGCCAAGCGCGCACGGCACGCATCTCAATCCGCGGACGTTCCGCACCATCGAACACCAGGAGATTTGCACATGCAAACCACCGACAACGCCACGATTTCCTACGAAGGCGCCTACCAGCGGCCCACCGGCGCGCAGGCTCAACAGCCGAGCGCGAGCGCGCTCGCGCCGGACGCCACGCTGGCCGACTACAAAGTCATCCGTCGTAACGGGACCGTGGTGTCGTTCGAGCCGTCGAAGATTTCCATCGCCGTGACGAAGGCATTCCTTGCCGTGAACGGCGGTCAAGGCGCAGGTTCGGCCCGTGTGCGCGAGCTCGTTGAACAACTGACGCACAGCGTCGTACGCGCGCTGGTGCGCAGCCGTCCGAACGGCGGCACGTTCCATATAGAAGACATCCAGGATCAGGTCGAACTCGCGCTGATGCGCGGCGGCGAGCACAACGTGGCGCGCGCTTACGTGCTGTATCGCGAGAAGCGCACGCAGGAACGCGCTCACGCACCGGAAACGCGTGCGAACGCGCTCGGCATCAACGTGATCGACAACGGCGTGTCGCATCCGCTCGACCTCGACGCATTGAAGGCGCGCATCAACGAAGCGTGTGTGAACCTCGGCAGCGAAGTGAACGCGGACCCGATTGTCGCGGAGACGGTGAAGAACCTGTATGACGGCGTGCCGATGGCGCAAGTCTACGACTCGGCCATTCTCGCCGCGCGCACCATGATCGAAAAGGACCCGGCGTACAGCCAGGTCACCGCACGCATCCTGCTGCACACCATTCGCCGCGAAATCCTGGAGGAAGACGTCTCGCAAGGCGAAATGTCGACGCGCTACGCCGAATACTTCCCGCTGTTCATCAAGCAGGGCGTGGAAGCGGAACTGCTCGACGAGAAGCTCCAGCAGTACGACCTGAAGCGCCTGGGCGCCGCACTCGACGCCGACCGCGACCTGCAATTCGGCTATCTCGGCCTGCAGACGCTGTATGACCGCTACTTCCTGCACAACGAAAACAAGCGCATCGAACTGCCGCAGGCGTTCTTCATGCGCGTTGCAATGGGCCTGGCGCTCAACGAGATCGACCGCGAAGCACGCGCTATCGAGTTCTACAACGTGTTGTCGAGCTTCGACTTCATGTCGTCCACGCCGACGCTGTTCAACTCGGGCACGCGCCGTTCGCAGTTGTCATCGTGCTATCTGACGACGGTCGCCGACGACCTCGACGGCATCTACGAAGCGCTGAAGGAAAATGCGCTGCTCTCGAAGTTCGCGGGCGGCCTGGGCAACGACTGGACGCGCGTGCGTGCGCTTGGTTCGCACATCAAGGGTACGAACGGCAAGTCGCAAGGCGTGGTGCCGTTCCTGAAGGTCGTGAACGATACCGCCGTCGCGGTGAACCAGGGCGGCAAGCGCAAGGGCGCGGTGTGCGCGTACCTGGAAACGTGGCACCTGGATATCGAAGAATTCCTGGAACTGCGCAAGAACACGGGCGACGACCGTCGCCGCACGCATGACATGAACACGGCGAACTGGATTCCCGACCTGTTCATGAAGCGCGTCCACGAAAACGGCGACTGGACGCTGTTTTCGCCGGCCAACACGCCGGACCTGCACGACCTGTTCGGCGCAGCGTTTGAAAAAGCCTACGTGGCGTACGAAGAAAAAGCGGCGCGTGGCGAACTCAAGCTGTTCAAGAAGGTTCCGGCCGCGCAACTGTGGCGCAAGATGCTAGGCATGCTGTTCGAAACGGGTCACCCGTGGATCACGTTCAAGGATCCGTGCAACATCCGATCGCCGCAGCAGCACGTGGGTGTCGTGCATTCGTCGAACCTGTGCACGGAAATCACGCTGAACACCAGCGACACTGAAATCGCCGTATGTAACCTCGGCTCGGTGAACCTCGTCGCGCACATGACGAAGCAGGCCGACGGCACGCTGGCGCTCGATCACGAGAAGCTCAAGCGTACTGTCAGCGTGGCAATGCGCATGCTCGACAACGTCATCGACATCAATTACTACGCCGTCGCCAAGGCGCGTAATTCGAACCTGAAGCATCGTCCGGTCGGCATGGGCATCATGGGCTTCCAGGACTGCCTGCACTTGCTGCGCACGCCGTATGCATCGAAGGAAGCGGTTGAATTCGCCGATACGTCGATGGAAGCGGTCTGCTACTACGCGTACTACGCATCGACGGAACTGGCGCAAGAGCGCGGCCGTTATTCGAGCTATCGCGGTTCGCTGTGGGATCGCGGCATTCTGCCGCAAGACTCGCTGAAGCTGCTGGCGGCCGAGCGTGGCGGCTACGTGGAAGTGGACGAAAGCGCGTCCATGGACTGGACCGAGCTGCGTTCGCGCATTGCAACTTACGGCATGCGCAACTCGAATTGCGTGGCGATTGCACCTACCGCGACGATTTCGAACATCATCGGCGTGTCGGCGTGTATTGAGCCGACGTTCCAGAATCTGTACGTGAAGTCGAATCTGTCGGGTGAATTCACGGTCGTGAACGAATACCTGGTGCGTGACCTGAAGGAACGCGGCCTGTGGGACGAAGTCATGGTCTCCGACCTGAAGTACTTCGACGGCACGCTCTCGCGGATTGACCGGGTGCCGGCCGATCTGCGCGCCATCTACGCCACTGCGTTCGAACTGGACGCGACCTGGGTCGTGGAAGCGGCATCGCGCCGCCAGAAGTGGATCGACCAGGCGCAGTCGCTGAACATCTATATGGGTGGTGCATCGGGCAAGAAGCTGGACGAGGTGTACAAGCTCGCGTGGCTGCGCGGCCTGAAGACCACGTACTACCTCCGCACCATGGCCGCCACGCACGTCGAGAAGTCGACTGTGGCTCACGGTCAGTTGAATTCGGTGCCGTCGGGCAGTTCGGACAACGGCGCGGGCGGTGCGGGTGGTGCTTCGGGTACGAACGGCAGCGGCTTCGGCACGCAGGGTTCGCACGGGTCATCGACGGGTGGTTTCAATGCGGCGGCAGTCGCGGCGCCGGCGGTGGCAGCGGCTGAGCAGGAAGCCGATGGTCCGGTTTGCATGATGCGTCCGGGCGATGCCGGGTTCGACGAATGCGAGGCTTGCCAGTAAGAAGATGCAGGCGACGGGTTGCAGATGGCCCGTCGCTAATAAGTACAGCAGTTAGTAGAGGCCGGTACGGATATGGTTGTTCTTCCTGGTCAGGAAGCGGCGGCCGGATTCGATACCGGCCTTTTCCATTTGTACTCGCCGC
>NZ_CAXTGZ010000396.1:0-5813 GCF_964243625.1 uncultured Caballeronia sp. | reverse complement strand
CACGAAAGAGCCCGCCGATGGGCTCGGCGCCAAGATCACGCGCGAGTGCATGAATCTCGGGCTCAGCATGAACATCGTGCAGTTGCCCGGGATGGGCGGCGTATTCCGGATCGCGCCGCCGCTGACCGTTCACGAAGATGAAATCGATCTTGGCCTGGACCTGCTCGGCAAAGCGATCGAGCGTTCGCTGTAGTCACGAATGGGGCAAGTCGGCAGCCGTGAGGACAGTTCGCCCGAGCCAGATCTCGAGACGCAGGTCCGGCTCGTGTTCGACAATCTCAACGCGATTCTGGCGGCGGCCGGATGCACATTCGACGACGCGGTCGACGTCACGGTCTTCATGGTCGACCCGGAATCGAAGTTCGAGACAATCTGGAAGGTCGTATCCGAGTACTGGGGCGACGCGCCGCATCCGACACTGACTGCGGTCGGCGTGACCTGGCTCTATGGCTTTCAGTTCGAGATCAAGGTGATCGCGAAGTTGCCGGAGAATGCTGAAGCCTGATTGACCGGAGCTACAGCCCTCCTACGTGCCGGGAGAACTGCCTCCCGAACTGGCGAGACAGGTTTCACTCAGGAAATCGATGACTTCCTGAATGACGTCCACGCTCGCCGAGTAGTAAATGAACGTCCGCTCCCGGCGTGCGAACACGAGCTTCGCGCGGCGCATGTCCTTCAAATGGAAAGACAGGCTGGATGGGACGATTCCCAGCTTTCCGGAGATCTCGCCGGCAGACAATCCGCGCGGCCCCGTGCCGGCGAGCACCCTGAAAATGGCCAGTCGCGACTCGTGCGATATGGCGCTTAGCGCGAGCATCCTGGCATCGGTGTCCATTTTTATCGTTCGTCGTGATCGACTGGCCAGCCTGTGGGTTCGCTGCTCAAACCTGTGCCATGCCGCCATCGACGGGAAGATCGATCCCCGCGACAAAGCTGCTTTCGTCCGATGCCAGGAACAACGCGGCAGCCGCAAGCTCCTCCGGGCGTCCCATGCGGCCAAGAGGAATGACTTGCGCGAAGGACTCGCGCAGCTTGTCCGATTCTTCCTTCGTCTCGAACTGCGAGTCGATGATCGGCGTATCCACCGGTCCCGGACTCAGCGTATTCACGCGAATGCCGCGATCCTTGAGTTCGAGCGTCCAGGTCCGTGCAAACGAACGGACCGCCGCCTTGGACGCGCTGTACGCGCCGTAAGACTGGAAAGCCTTCACATTGGCAATGGACGACACGAGGATGATCGACCCGCCTTGGCGCATCAAGGGCAACGCCTTTTGCACCGTGAACAGCAGGCCCTTTGTGTTGATACCGAAGATTTTATCGAAATGCTCCGGGCTGATCTGATCAATGCCCTGCAACTCGATAAACCCCGAATTCGCGAACAACACGTCGATCACACCCCTGGTTTCCCTGACCTTGGCGTACAGCCTATCAAGATCGTCCGGATGGGTGACGTCACCCTGAACCGCTGTGACATTCCGGCCGATTGCTTCGACAGCTTTATCGAGTTCCGCCTGCCGCCGCCCGGTGATAAAGACGTGCGCGCCCTCTTCAGCAAACCGCTTTGCCGTCGCGAAACCGATACCGCTGCTGCCACCCGTGATGACCGCGACTTTGCCTTGTAACCTGGACATGATGAATCCCATTGAGAACGTTGTATGCGTGTCGGGCGGTCTTGCCCGACCCCGTGGCAAAGTTATCGAGTTCATCTGGGAACGGCTACGGGCGCTTTCGAATAACGCGAATTCCGCGCAGGAATAAATGCAACTCACCGCGCTCCATGCCCTCTGGGAATGAATGTTATGCGTTCGACATGCCTTCCGGATCGCAGGGCCGCGGAAGATGATCTGATCCGTCGGACGCGGATCATCCACTCGCACAGCAAGGGGTACACATGGCACTTCAGGAAAAACTCGACGCATTGAAGGCGGACTTCATGGGCGGAAAAGCACCGTACTTCGCACCACCGGAAATTCATCCGGTAATGGAGCGGGCGACTGCGGAACTCATCGCATCAGGTCAGGCACGCCACGCATTGAAAGCCGGCGATATTGCACCGGAATTTACACTGAACGATTCCGACGGCGAACGGGTTTCATCGGCCGCGTTGCTTGCGAAAGGGCCGCTCGTGGTCAGCTTTTATCGCGGCGTGTGGTGCCCTTATTGCAACCTCGAACTTCAGGCGCTCGAAACGTCGCTTGCCGCTTTCAAGGAACACGGCGCCAGTCTTGTCGCCATTTCGCCGCAGAATGCAGTGAACAGCCGCAAGTCGATTCGAACAAACAATCTGAGCTTCCCGATTCTGATCGATACACATAACGATGTGGCCGCGGCATTCGGAATCCGTTTCGCACTTCCGGACTATCTGGTCGATCTCTATCAATCTTTGAAGAACGACCTGCCAGCTTTCAATGGCGACGCCAGCTGGACTTTACCGATGCCGGCGCGATATGTGATTGGACAGGACGGCACGATCCTGTATTCGGAGGTGAACCCGGACTACACGTATCGGCCGGAACCTGACGACATGCTTCCCGTGCTTCGCCAGCATGGAGTCACGGCGGGCGAGTCCGACCAGCGCACCAGGATTTGACGTCGCCCCTGGCCATCGCAATACGTCATCCGACGTGCGAGTCCACACCGGCCAGGGTTTCTTCAACGAAAGCCACAAACGCCCTCGCTTTCGCGCTCGCCATGCGTCCAGTCGGGAAAAGCGCCCAGAGATCGACGCCGGGAAGGCCCCAGTCGTCGAGCACGGATACGACTTCCCCACTTGCAAGTTCGGGCGCCAGCATCCACTCGGAGACGACCGCCAGGCCCATGCCGGCGAGCACCGCCGCCCGGACGCCCTCCGCGGCCGTGACCCGGACGCGTCCCGAAACCACAACAGACGTCTCGGCCGCGCCGCGTGCGAACGACCACGCCGATCCACCGCCGCCCTGCTCGTAGATGACGGCCTGATGCATGGACAGATCCGCCGGCGTCAGCGGTGTGCCCGCTTTCTCGAAGTACGCAGGCGTTCCGACTACCTTGCGCGGGCTCGTGCCAAGCTTGCGCGCGGTCATGGTCGAATCGTTCAGCGCGCCCATTCGCAAGGCGACATCGACGCCACGTTCGAGCAGGTCGACGTTTTCATCGTCCAGAATGATGTCGATGCTCAGCTCCGGATTGGCCTCCAGAAAAACCGGCAGCCTGGGAACGATGTGAAGCCGCGCAAAGGTCACGGCCGCTGATACCCTGAGGCGCCCGGCCAACCTGCTGGCGGCGCCCTTGGCCGCGAAATCGGCTTCATCGGCCTGCAGGATCGCGCGTCTTGCGTGCTCGTAGTAGGCCTGACCCGCCTCCGTTGGCGTGAGGCCGCGGGTGGACCGGAGCAACAGGCGAACACCCAGGCGATCCTCAAGCTGAGCGATCGCCTTCGATACCGCCGGCTGCCCGACATCGAGAAGCCTCGCGGCTGCCGAAAACGATCCGGATTCGACCACGGATACGAACGTCTCCATTCCAGTCATTCGGTCCACCGTGCGCTCCCTTCTGTCATGTCACGTCGGCCAGGCATCAGCATGCCGCAGTCGAGTCCCGCTTCACCGCCACGCATTTGATCTCGACCAGCAAGCCCGGATGCGCGAGCTCGGATACGCCGATCGAGGTCCACGCGCATGTGCCGCGTGGAAAGACGCGATTCTTCACCTCCCGGAATACCGGCATATGTGTGCTCATCTGCACGTGGTACGTCGTCATATCGACAACGTCTTCGAACGTGCAACCGGCCGCTTGCAACACCGTGCGCAGATTTATCCAGCATGCCAGGAACTGCGCCTCGGGATCGGCGATCACTTCCAGGTCAGCCGTGCGCCCAACTTGGCCAGCGCAGAAAACGATGGCGCCGACCTTTACGGCCGGCGCATATCCTGCACGGGCGACGATATTTTGCATCGCCGAAGGGACGATCACTTCGCGGTCTGTCATGTGATGTTTCCGTTACGGGGTTGAAGCAGTCATGGGTTCAAGGGTCCTTCACTACGGACTGAATTATGACCGCTTATGGACAATACCGAGCGGAGACACTGAGTGCGAAGATGTGTTATCCCGCCGTTCCCGAATACGCGGCCCTCAGCGCCGCGATATCGAACTTCACCATTTTCATCATGGCTTCGGCAACACGCGTGGCCTTTAAGTGATCGGAGTCGGCCATCATTTCGATGAGATCGCCAGGAATGATTTGCCACGAGACGCCAAAGCGGTCTTTCAGCCATCCGCACGCCTCGGGCGCGCCGCCGCCTTCGAGCAGCGCGTTCCAGTAACGGTCGAGTTCTTCCTGATCATCACAATTGACCATGAACGATACCGAGTGATTGAACGGGTCGCCTCCGCCCGAACTCATGGCGATAAACGGCTGCCCGAAGAGGACGAACTCGACGACCTTCGTTGAACCGGCGCTTGTCACCGCGGTTTTCCGGACGACGTGCGAGTCCGGGAAAATACCTGCATAGAATGCGGCGGCCTCCTCTGCTTCGTTCGAGTACCAAAGAAACGGCGTGATTTTTTGAATCGACATTGCAATCTCCTGTCAGTGTTGACTGAATGCGTGGTTAAGCCGCATACCGCCATTGAGACGACGAAGGAAGGCCATCGAGATCGACATGCGCCGGCCGAATTTTTTTCGCTAGCGAACATTCGCAGCCGCGCGATGCTTCCGAATCCGGACGACTTATCGAATCAAGCCGCGAGTGGACCGGACGAGAAACTCATGGAACGGTTTGACTTCGGCGTGGACGCTTGCAATCTCGGCGATCTCCGGCTTCGCTTCCTCGAGCGTCTTGCCGCTTCGGTAGAGCACCTTGTAGGCGTTCCGGATGGCGTGGATCGCTTCCTTGCTGAAGCCGCGGCGCTGCAGGCCCGTAGTGTTCACGCCGTTCGGTGAAGCGTGATTGCCCTGGGCAATGATGAACGGCGGCACGTCTTGCGCCACGCCGGAACAGCCGCCCACCATGACGTGCGCTCCGATGACACAAAATTGGTGGACCGCGCACATCCCGCCGATGATCACGTAGTCATCCACGATCACGTGTCCGCCCAGCGTTGCGTTATTTGCCAGAATGCAATGATTGCCGACAATGCAATCGTGCGCCACGTGCGCATTGACCATCAGCAGATTGTCGCTGCCGATCCTGGTGATGCCGCCGCCTTGGACCGTGCCTCGATGTATCGTGACGCTCTCGCGGATCTTGTTACGGTCGCCTATTTCTACTTGCGTCGGTTCCCCGGCGTACTTCAAATCCTGATTGTCCTCGCCGATCGTAGCGAAGGGGTAGATGGTGTTGTCTCGACCCATCCGTGTGTGGCCACTTACAACCACATGGGACTTGAGGATCGTTCCCTCGCCAATCGCGGCATCGCTGCCAACGATGCAGTAGGGACCAATACGCACGCCGGCGCCTATTACAGCACCGTCTTCAATAACCGCAGTCGGATGGATGACAGCCGTTGCATCGATCATCAATGTTGCCTCGCAAAAACGCCGCCCTCGGTGTCGTGGCGAGAAGCTCGATGACGGCTGGGTACAAGGCGATTATATTGACCCTTTGCACACGCTGCCGATGCCCTTTCGTTTCGCTGTCGTCAAGGGCCTCCGGCGCCGCAGAAAGAGCCCCGGCACAGTGCTGGACCAGACGCTCATGGTAGAGGTTTTTCGTCTTGGGAAAAAAGAAAGGCCGAGCGGGCGTTTTTTTTAAGCAAGACATGCAGAAGCGCCAATCACCCATCGGCTCGCCAGGATTTTCCTGCCGTGCAACAGCGCAAACTGTCAATCCGGG
>NZ_CAXTGZ010000395.1:0-5814 GCF_964243625.1 uncultured Caballeronia sp. | reverse complement strand
GAATTCTTTATTGCGGCGGTGCCATGTGAGTGATGTCCCGCTGATTGTGAAACGTCGCTGATGCCAGCAATGGAAGGCGCACCCGCAACCGGCTTCGCGTGACGGTGTTGATGGTGCAGATGAAAGTGAACGCCATGCGTTGGGTGGCCGTTCGAGCCGATCGCGGTGTACACGGGCTGAAGCACACCCGGCGATCCTATTGCCACAGACGATGCGCTCCGATTGGGCAGGGGATCGAACGACCCGATTAGCGGCGATGCGGCTTCGTCTGTCTTGACTCTATCTAGTCCATTCGCCCAGACAGGGTCTGCACTAAAACGCGTTGCGATGAACGAAGACTCAAGATTCAACGAACTTCTTTCTGACATGCTTGCTCCGCTCTCTAATTGTTGTAAGCGGGCGGCGCACACACATTGACACACAGCCACCGCCCGTTATGAATCGTTTGCAACGCTAAAAATTCGCAAATGATCGAACGGACGATTCTGAATAAGGTAGTTGAAAGGTGATACTAGAAAACTCCTATTTATAGTAGGAGTCTTCTGTGCAGTTGACCTGAATGTCCAGCAACTGTTATCGATTGACGATCCGCTTCGGTACGCTCAGCGCGAGTAACCCGCCGAGCACCATGAATGCGGCCAACATGTACATGCCGCTTGCATTGGACGCGGTGGCTTGCTTCAACCACCCCACGAGATAGGGGCTGAGAAAACCCGCAAGATTCCCGAGCGAGTTGATCATTGCAATCCCGGCAGCGGCGCCCGTCCCGGCCAGGAACGCCGTAGGCAAGCTCCAGAACAACGGCAAGGTAGTGAGAATGCCCATCGTTGCCAAGGTAAGCCCGAGCATTGCCAAGGGCGTGTTCGTCGACCATATGACCGTTAAAACCAGCCCCAACGCTCCAACAGCCGCCGGCACGGCAATATGCCACCTCCGCTCGCCACGTTTATCGGCACTGCGTGCAACGAGCAGCATCCCGATCACCGCCGCGCCGAAGGGAATAGCAGACAGCAATCCGATATTCAGCGCATCCGTCACTCCGGTCGCCTTGATGATCGTCGGCAGCCAGAAACTCACGCCGTACAGGCCCATCACGAACGAAAAGTACGTGAGGCTCATCAGCCAGACACGGCCGCTTTTGAGCACTTCGCGCACGGGCATGTCGACCTTCTCGACATTGTCCTTCGCGATGTTCCGTTCCAGCAACTCACGCTCTTCGGCGCTCAGCCACTTGGCCTTCGCAATCCGGTCGTCCATGAAAATGAAGACCAGCACGCCGACCACGATCGATGGAATGCCTTCCAGCAAGAACAGCCACTGCCACGAATGCCAGCCGTTGACGCCATCGAAGTTCTTCATGATCCAGCCGGACACCGGGCCGCCGATCAAACCCGATACGGCAATCGCGGTCATGAACAACGTCGTCATGCGTCCGCGCCGGTCGGCCGGGAACCAGTACGTGAGGTACAGGATGATGCCAGGGAAAAATCCCGCTTCGGCCACGCCCAATAAAAAGCGCATTACGTAGAACATGGTGGGCGTGGTGATGAACATCGTCAGCGCCGAGAGGATGCCCCACGTGATCATGATCCGCGCTATCCATACCCGCGCGCCGACCTTGTGCAGGATGACGTTGCTCGGGATCTCGAAGATGAAATAGCCGAAGAAAAAGATGCCCGCGCCGAAGCCATAGACAGCGTCGCTCAAGCCGAGATCGGTGGACATCTGCAACTTGGCGAAACCCACATTCACGCGGTCCAGATATGCGACCACATAACAAAGCAGCAACAGGGGCGACAGGCGCCATGCGACTTTTTTGTACGTTGCCGCTTCGAAGGCCGAAGGCGGCGCGCCCGCGCCCGGTCCGTGATACTCACCCGCAGTACTCGCCATGCTGTCTCCTGAATTTTATTATCGGTGGAACAACGATTCTAGTCGTTGGCAATGGCCCTCAAGCATCTGTTTTATATGGGGAAAACACCAAGCGAGGCGTCTTCCCCGAAGACCCTAGACGCAACGTCCGCCATCCACCTCCAGCGCCACGCCGGTGATGAACTCTGCGTCGTCGGAGGCCAGATACAAGGCCGCGTTCGCGATGTCTTGCGGTGTCGAGAGGCGTCCCAACGGAATCGAGGAGAGGAACTTCTGCCGGTTCGCGGGCGTGTCTTCCACGCCCATGAATTCGGACAGCAAACCCGTTTCGCCCATCACCGGGTTGATGCAGTTCACGCGTATCCGGTCGGGTCCTAACTCGACCGCCAGCGCCTTGCTCGCAATGATCACCGCCGCCTTGCTGCCGTTGTACCAGACCAGACCGGGGCGCGGCCGCACGCCCGCCGTCGATGCCACGTTGATGAACGACCCGCCGCCCACCGACCGGAAGTAGGGCACGAATTGCGTGACGCTGTGATAGATGCTCTTCACGTTCACCGCATAAACGCGGTCGAATTCGGCTTCGGTGACTTCCATCACCGGCTTGTTCCTGTGCGTCGTGCCGGCGTTGTTCACCACGACCTGGATGCTGCCGAAGTCTTCGATGGCGGCATCGAACAGCGTCTTCCAGTCGGCCTGTTTCGTGACATCGCCGGCGACCGCGATCGCCTTGCCGCCGCTCACGGCAATCTCGCTCGCAACGCGTTCCGCCGATGCCCCGTTGAGGTCGTTCACCACCACGTTCGCGCCTTCGCGCGCAAATGTCTTCGCGATTCCTTCGCCGAATCCCGATCCGCCGCCCGTCACAATTGCTGTCTTGCCTTGCAGTCTCATGTCGTCTCCAAGTTGTGGTTACTTAACCGTGTTTGATCGCAATGGTTTTAAGCACCGTGAATCCATACAACGCTTCGAAGCCTTTTTCACGGCCGTGTCCTGAATGTTTGACGCCGCCAAACGGCAGTTCCACGCCACCGCCCGCACCATAATTGTTGATGAACACTTGCCCCGATCTCACCTTCCGGGCAATGCGCATCTGCCGTCCGCCATCACGTGTCCAGACGCCCGCAACCAGGCCGAAGTTGGTGCCGTTGGCGAGTTTCAGGGCATCGGCTTCATCGTCGAAAGGCATGGCGCACAGGACCGGGCCGAACACCTCTTCCTGTGCCAGACGGTGCGATGGCGGGACATCGCGCAAGAGCGTCGGCGCCTGATAAAAGCCTGCTTCGGGCGCTTCCGATACCACCTCGCCGTGCGCGGCCATCGCGATTCCGTCATGCTGTGCATCGGAGAGAAAATCCCACACGCGCTGCTGCTGCTTCGCGCTGATGAGCGGTCCGCAATCCAGGTCGAGCTTGCTCGGCCCGACCTTCAGCGCGCTGAACGCTTCGCTCAAACGATCCAGCAACGGCTCATACGCCGATCGTTCGATCAACACGCGGCTGCCCGCCGAACACGTCTGCCCGGCGTTCTGCACGATCGCCGAAACCAGGACCGGGATGGCGGCGTCGAAATCGGCATCGGCGAAGACGATCTGCGGCGACTTGCCGCCGAGTTCGAGCGTGACGGGCACGTGGTTATCGGCGGCCATCTTGACGACGGCGGCACCCGTTACCGGCGACCCGGTGAACGAGATGTGATCGATACCCGCGTGCCGCGCGAGCGCCGCTCCGGCTTCGTATCCATAGCCCGTGACAATGTTCAGTGCTCCCTCCGGCAATCCGGCTTCGGCGGCGAGCTCGGCGATCCGCAATATCGATAAACATGCGTCTTCTGCCGGTTTCACCACGCACGCGTTGCCCGCCGCGAGCGCCGCGCCGACGCTGCGTCCGAAAATCTGCAACGGGTAATTCCACGGCACGATGTGCCCGGTCACGCCGTGCGGCTCGCGGATGGTCAGCACGGTGAAGCCGTTCTGGTAGGGCAGGGTTTCGCCATGGAGCTTGTCGGCGGCGCCCGCATAGAACTCGAAGTACCGCGCGATACCGGCGGCATCGGCGTGCGCCTGCTTGAGCGGTTTGCCTGTATCGCGTGCTTCGAGTTGCGCGAGCTCTTCCTGATGAGCGGCGACGATCATCGACAGCCGGTACAACACGCGCCCGCGATCCGCCGCGCTCGCATGACCCCAGGCGCCTTCGTAGGCGCGCCGCGCCGCCTGGACCGCCCGGTCGATATCCGCAGCATTGCCGCGGCCGAGTTGTGCGAAAACCTGGCCATCGGAGGGATCGAGGACGGGAATCGTCTCGTTGCTCGCCGCCGCAACCCACTTGTTGCCGATGAAATGCTTTGCCTCTTCCATGCCTGACTCCTGTCTCCGTAGCTTGGTTGGATGGACGCACGCGGTTCGTTTCCGGGCCAACGGCCATGCCGCGCACGATGCTTCTAGCCTGCTTTACGCTGTTTTTCCGGACGCGTAGTGACGCCGGAGTGCGCGCTTCGATTGGCTATAATGACGTAAATACGCGGCTTGATGGGCGCGCATGCGGCATGAAATCAGCGTTGCGGCCCGGCCGTTCAATTTTTGCGTGGGTTGCCGCAACGCAGCAAAGCCTGGTTTCCGCCGCGTACCGGCTCCGTCTGGTTCGTCTACTTCCCGACCCCGAATTTCCACTTTGAAGAGAGTGCACATGAGCTTCAACAACGTACCCGCAGGCAAGGATCTTCCGCAGGACTTCAACGTGATCATCGAGATCCCGGCGCAAAGCGATCCGGTGAAGTACGAAGCGGACAAGGACATGGGCCTGCTCGTGGTCGATCGTTTTATCGGCACGGGCATGCGTTACCCGGCCAACTACGGTTTCATTCCGCAAACGCTTTCCGGCGATGGCGACCCGGTCGACGTGCTGGTGATCACCCCGTTCCCGCTGCTGGCAGGCTCGGTGGTTCGCGCACGCGCCCTGGGCATGCTGCAGATGACAGATGAATCGGGCGTCGATGCCAAGCTGGTCGCAGTCGCGCACGACAAGATCTGCCCAATGACGGCGCACATGAAGACGGTCGATGACGTGCCTGAATATCTGAAGGATCAGATCAAGCATTTTTTCGAGCATTACAAGGCGCTCGAGAAGGGCAAGTGGGTGAAGGTCGAAGGCTGGCAGGGCGTGGACGCAGCCCACAAGGAAATTACCGAAGGCGTGGCGAACTTCAAGAAGTAAGCTTAGCCGCCAGCTTTTGACGTATCGAAGACCGCCCGGTCCTGCCTCACGGCAGGACCGGGCGGTTTTTCATGTCTCGACCGGCGGGATTTCTTCGGCTTCCGCGGGCATCACGTCCACGAGCGTCAATTCGCCCGCGACCAGCTTCCATTTCCTCGGCGTCGTCAGTCGCTTCACCCAATACTCCGCCCGCGAAGCCTCAGCCCGGCCGCTCAACTCAAACGACGCCCGTACGGCAACCGGCTTGCGCGATCGCGTGTACCTCGCGCCGTCGCCGCTCAGATGCTTGGCGAAACGCGCATCGACATCGGTGGCAATCCCGGTATAGAGACTTCCGTCGGCGCATTCTATGAGATACAGGAACCAGGGCATGAGTCTGAAGGTGGACGTCGGATGCCGCGCATTATCCCTCAAGCCTCCCTCATAAACCCCGCTCCGACAAAAACCCGCGACTTCGGCGAGAATAACCATTCCGCGCTGCATCAAGCGCATGGCAATAGCCACGAACAAGCCCGAAGCGAGGTAAGCCCGTTGAACCGCACGGTCGAAATACATGTGGTCGATTCGCTCGACACCGTGAGCCCGGACGAATGGAACCGTCTTGCCGGCGACAACCCGTTCGTCCGCCACGAATTCCTCTCGGCGATGCAGGACACGGGCTGCGCAGTCGCGCGAACCGGCTGGCGTCCGCATTTCCTGCTGCTCAAGCGCGACGGCAAACTCGCCGGCG
>NZ_CAXTGZ010000394.1:0-5851 GCF_964243625.1 uncultured Caballeronia sp. | reverse complement strand
GATCGCCCAGCTTCTGGTTGACCGATACTTGCATGCGGTTGCGCTGTCTATAAATCGCATCGATATCGCCGCCATGCTCCGAGATATCGCGAATGGACGCTGCATCGTTCAGGTTCAGATACCCTGCTGTCGAGAACCGGTAAGCCGCGACAGACACGTTCGTATTGGTCGCCCCGACAAACTTGCTGTAGCCCACGCGCAAGCTCGCGCCGTGCATCGACTGGGATTGCGGCACGCTGGTCATGGCGCCGGTGACGTCCATCGAAAACGCGCCGAAGCCGGTGTTCAATGCACCACCGAAGTTCAGCGCGCCATATCCGCTCGATGCAACCACACCGCCGTAAGCCGTCACTGTGTTCGTCAGGCCATGTTGAAGCGTGAACTGGCCGAAAACGGGTTTTGTATCGATGGAATCGTTACGCAGCTGGCCTGCCGTCGCGCTGAAACGGGTGACGCCGGGACGCAGCAATTGCGCCACCGATGCGAACGGTACGGTGAACTCCTTGCTGCGGCCATCGGCTTCGGTCACCGTCACGACCAGATCACCGCCATAGCCGGTCGAATACAGATCATTGATCTCGAAGGGACCGGGCGCAACGTTTGTTTCTTCCAGCACCTGGCCGTTTTGGCGGATCGTCACGCGTGCATTCGATTCTGCGACACCGCGCACAACCGGCGCATAACCGCGCATTGAATCGGGAAGCATGCGGTCATCGGTGGCGAGTTGTGCGCCGCGAAACGACACGCTGTCGAAGATCTCGCCGCTTGTGCTGGAATCGCCGAGCGTCAGTTGCGCGCCGAGCTTTTCGACATCGCGTTGGGCGTAGGTCGCAATGTTGTCGAACTGTGTAGGCTGCCCCGTTCCCGACGATATCGACGATTGATGCCGAAGGTGCCATGCGCCCAGATTCACGCCGGCGTTGAGGCCGAGATAGCTTTGGGTTGAGCCGGGGCCCGAGCCGTCGGTCCGGAATGTGTTGGCGTTATAGCTCACAAATCCGCCGTTGACGCCCTGGTCCCATTGTTCGGGCGGCACGTAACCTCGTGCCGCGTTACGCATGAATGCCTGCGGCACGCTCAGTTCGAGGGTTTGCTGGGTAAAGTCGAAGTCGACCGTCGCGCCGGGCACCAGCGTGCCAATCTCTTCGCAGGTGTCGGTATCGGCTGCCGGGGTCGTTGCCGGTGCCTTCCGGCCGCCGGCCGCATCCGCCTTGGCCATATCGACGCCCGCGTGCTGCAACATTGCACGGGTGAAACACGGCTTGGCGCTGAATGGGCCACCTCTGGAAACAAAGCGGATGTCCTGGCGGCTCAGGCGCGCACCGTTCACGTACAGGTCAACCGAATAGGTTCCTGGTGAAACCGCGTTGCCGCGCGTGAACCGGCTGGTATCGATCGGCGTTCCACCATCCTGGCGCAGGTAGGTGTTATCGAAGCTCACTTCAGCAACCGTGCCACTTTTGCTTTGATCCAATCCCGAGGCATCAGCCATTGCTTGCGGAATCGCGGCGCACGCCATCATTGAAAATGCGATTGCGGCAATCGGCTTCAGACGAAGCCGGAACGCATCCTGGCTTTGACGGGAGAAAGCATGTTGAGCAGCTTGTTTCATGGTTCGGCCTGCGTTGATTCGGTCTATTCAGTCGGTTCAGACGCGAGTTGACCCACCGGGCTGTTCGGACAGCCCGTTCGGCAAATGCGTAAAGTCTTTCTTGAGGAAGGCGTCGGCCAGTTACTGCCCGCGACGCCTTCAGTTACCCAGGGCGATGGCCGCCCCGATCAGGCGACGTCTTATGGCGCGAGAGGTGCGTCGAGCGACACGGCGCCGCCGAAATCGCTGATGGTCGAAAATTTGACACGGGCGTTGGCCGGCGCTGTTTTCATGTTCTTGATCGGGAACTGCGCGCTTCCATGCGGCTCGACCATGCCGCCTATGTCGTTGCTGAAGGTCTGACCGCTACCGACCACATTGATATTGCTGAACGACACGTAATAGGCCGTCGGATTGGTCGCCTTCACTTCATACCCTTTGTTATCGACGGCGGGTACGAGTTTCCATGTCACTTTTGCCGGTGCTTCATCGGCGGTTCCGGGCAAACCCTTCGGACGCGCAAATACCTTGATTCGAGTCCGGAACGCGAATTGAAGCGTGTTGACATCGGAATCCTTGGCAGTCTTCGGCGGTACGTCGAGCACATTGAGCCAGAACACCGACTCGCGGTCCTGCGGCAATGCATCGCCCGTGTACATCATTCGTAGCGTCTGGGATTTTCCGGCGTCCATGCGAAAGATCGGCGGCGTCAACACGAAGGGCGCGCTTGCCTCGCCCGGCTTCGCCGCGGCATTGCCTTTGTCCATCCAGACCTGAACCAGCGAGGGTTCGCTGCGATCATTGGTCAGCTTGACCGTCATCTCACGATTCTCAAGGGGATACACCACGCGTGTTCCGCCCACTGTCACGCTTGCGCCCGCACTTCCGGCAACGAGGGCCGCGATCAAGCCCAAACCATATGCAATTTGCCTGAGGGACTTCATGATTGATGCATCTCCGTAAAAAACGTATCTCGAAAATTTGAAAAAAAACAGGCACCTGCACCTGCAGATGCCCGTTGGTACACCTTACTGGTAGTCGACGGTGTATTGAACCGACGTGCTTACTGGGCCAGCCTTTGCCGCACCCGTTGCGTAGTACTCTGCGAAGTACTTGAGGTCAGCGTTGCCCGAAACGATGGCCGCACCGTTGCCGGCCATGTCGTTGTTCTCGCCCGTCACCACGTTGATGGGCAGGTGCGACGCGTTCAGCAAGCGAACTTGCACGTTTTCAGCGCCGGCGGGGGCTTGGTTTGCTAAGTACCCCGTGGTTTGATCGACCGTCGGGCCATTTTCGAAACGAGCGACTGCCTTCGATTCTGTCGAGCAACCGCTCAATGAGAACGTCAGGTCGGTTGCGGAGGTCGTGCCGGCCGTCGAGCCCTTCGAAGCAAGCGTGCTGTTTGTTACGGTCGGCAATGTGACGTTCTTGTCGGCGGCGCCAGCAACTTTTGCGTCGATCGAACATGTCGTGTCAGTCACTGCACCGGTGAACGTGATGGTGCCGTCAGCAGCGCTCGCGCCGGTCGAAGCCAAAGCGATGGTCGCGATAGTTGCAGCAGCAGCGACAGTGGAGATGAATGATTTCATGATGTTTTTCCAAAAGAGAAATTAACGAGGTTTCGAACACTTGCGGCGCTTGAACTACGTGTCCCGTAGTGCCGTCCGCGCAGTGCGAGCCGCCTTTTTCATCGTCTGGATTCTGGTGAGAGGCGATGAACCGGTTCGTCTGCGAGTGAATGAATCTTAAGGCGCGATGCCTCGGATTACCCTCGGAACTCTCCGAAGAATTAGGACGAAACTAAGAATTCCTAATATCGAAATCGGGATGGTTTTTGGTTGATGCGATCGCGTTTTCAAATGCGGAAAGGCGTCCGCAAGCGGACGCCTTTTTTAAGGTGAGGTTTATCGGGAGCTGCTGAGTGGAGCCAACCTATCCGGCAGCACGCTTGGAGTTCATGACGATCCGCTCGCGGCACGCAGAGTCAGGTTGCGTGTCTCAGGAGCCCAGGCGATCGATACGATCATGCCAACAAGCAGAACAGCGGCGAGAATCATCATGGTGTAGTGAAACCCGATCTGCGCGATGCCGACCGGTAGCAAGAACGTACCGATTGCCGAGCCAAGCCGGCTGCACGCAATGGCAAGTCCAACGCCTGACGCGCGTACTTCGGTTGGAAAGCATTCGGGCGGAAACACGCCAACCAGATTGCTGAATGCCGACATGGTCAATGTGAAAACAGCAAACGCAGCGATCATCGCAAGCGTTGCAGATGACGGCAGCAGGCTCATGGCCACCAGCATGGCGCAGGTCACGGCAAAGGATCCAATCAAAAAGTGCCGGCGGGGCAACTTGATGGTGAGCCAGATTCCGAGCACCGCACCGATGACCAGTACAGCGTTGAGCAACAGGTCCGCACCGAAACCACCACTCAGGCCGATCACTTTCAGGATGCCTGGCAAGAATGTGTAGATCGCGAAATACGGAATGACGAGACACACAAAGAATCCGCAGTTGAACAATGTCCTGCGAATCAGGTCAGGTTGAAACAGCCGTAGGTAACCATGCTTCCCACCGCCGACATGACTGCTATGTTCAGCGTCGAGAATGACGTCGGGGCCGAAATGCTTGCGGACTACATCGTGCGCTTCCTTCACCCGCCCCTTTCCGAGCAGCCAGCGCGGAGACTCTGGCGTGCCAATGCGCAGCAGCAGGACGATGAATGCAGGAAGACTCGCCGATGCAAGCAGCCAGCGCCATGCATCCGGACTGGCTTCTCCATACGACATGCCGAGTACGTTCGCCACCACGTAACCGACCGTCCAGACAACGCTGAACGATCCGAGGAGCGCACCACGATGCTTGCGAGGCGAAAATTCTGCCAGGATGGCGTGACCGACCGTGAAGTCGCCGCCCATACCGAAGCCGATCAAAACCCGAAGCGCAAACAATTCCAGCGGCGATGTGGCGAAGAACTGAAGGAATGCGGCAATGGTAATGATGACAAAACTGGTGAGAAAAATGCGCTGGCGGCCAAGCCGATCAGACAGGCGCCCGAAGATCAGGCTGCCAAGGAAAATGCCGATCAACGCCGAGCTGCCGATTGCACCCATCCAGAACGAATCGAGCGGCATCTGCCGGTTCATCGAGGCCAGCGCGTATCCCACTGTGCCCAACGCGTAACCTTCGGTGAAATGCGCGCCGAAAGTCAGGCCCGCGATCTTCACATGGAAGCGGTTCAGCGGAATGTCATCGAGCAGCATGGGCTTCGAGGCCGAATTGTCGGGTGTGCGGATTGGCGCCATACCTGCATGTGGTCCGGGACCATTGGGGATGGCACTACTTGAGGTGTCCTGATGACTCACTGCGTCTCCTGTTTGTTCTTCACTTACTCGCGTTGCTGCCAGCTGTATGCGACAGCAACAACGCGGTCACAATCGACTAGCGACAATCAACGTTCGGTCGCCGCCAGGCCGCTGATCATCATGTATTTAAGTTCCATGTATTCGTCGAGTCCGTATCTGGAACCTTCGCGGCCCAGACCCGATTGCTTGACGCCACCGAACGGCGCCACTTCGGTGGATATGATTGCCTCATTGATGCCAACCATGCCCGTCTCGAGTGCTTCCGCGACACGCCACGCTCGGCCCAGATCGCGGGTATAGAAGTACGCGGCGAGTCCGAAGGGTGTGTCGTTGGCAAGCTTGATTGCCTCAGCCTCTGTTTCGAACTGGAAGCAGGCGGCGACCGGGCCGAACGTTTCTTCCTGCGCTATCGACATGCTTTGGTTCGCATGGGCCAGAACGGTTGGTTCGTAGAACGTGCCGCCCAATGAATGGGCGCGGCCGCCCGTCATGACAGTTGCGCCTTTGGCCACGGCGTCCTGCACGTGATCATCGACCTTTTTCAACGCGGCATGGTTGATAAGCGGGCCTTGATCGACCTCTTGCTCGAGCGCGTTGCCTACGCGAAGCTTGCCGGCGGCAAGCGTCAGACGCCGCGTGAACTCGGCATAAACTCCCGCCTGAACAAAGAAGCGATTCACGCACACGCACGTCTGGCCGGTATTACGGAATTTCGATGCCATGGCGCCCTGCACGGCGGCGTCCAGATCTGCGTCGTTGAATACGATAAATGGCGCGTTGCCGCCGAGTTCCAGGGAAAGCTTCTTCAGCGTGTGTGCGGATTGGGCTGCGAGAAGTTTGCCGACCCGCGTCGAGCCGGTGAACGACAGCTTGCGTACGACCGGAGACGCAGTCA
>NZ_CAXTGZ010000393.1:0-5860 GCF_964243625.1 uncultured Caballeronia sp. | reverse complement strand
GTCGTTCATTCGAGCATTGACATAATTTACGATCGTCTGGCTGCACAGATTTTTTCGATATGGCGCTTGCTGGCGCTTATAAAAGATAGCGCTGCCGTATAACCATACGACTGCACCTCGTAGCTGGGATAGCCATACTGCGATGCTTCGTAGCACTCCCAATCTTCGACCTCGCCTGCAGCGATGCGCACCTCGTAGGCGTCCACCATCGCGAGATACGCTTCGAGTTCATGATGCGTCAAGTCCGGATGGCCGGCGCGCCAGACCGGATCATCGATCTGGATGCATTGACGCGGATTTGCGGCGCGCCGCTTATCGTCAGTGGATTGGGCGACTTCTAACGATAAATTCAAGGCGGGATTGGCCTGAAGCAGCATTGGAACGATCGTCTCGAAATCCACAATCCCTTCCCCACATCGCCGCGTCTGAAAATCAAGTCCACCTGGAGCACGCGCCACATAAGCATCTTTAATATGTGTTTGACGCACGTACGATGCGAGTCTTCGCGCTGCGAAAACCGGGTGTTCGCCGCGTTGCAACACATTTGCAGTGTCAAAAACCACTCCGATACAATCGGAACCGATTTTTTCGATCAATCGCACGATTTCAAACGACGTAATCTCATCATGCGTTTCGATATTCAAATGAGTGCCGTGCGCCCGCGCTGCCGGTGCAAGCTTTTGCAAAACTTTTTCGATTGCGATGAGTTGATCGTCCCAACTCACATCAGTTCGAAACCGATCCACAGCCAAGCGACCGCGGTACGCCGGTTTAAAATTGCCCGGGCAAACCCATAGTTCGAAGCATCCTATCGACGCACTGGCTTCTATCATTCGGATACACCCCGCAATGAGATCGCCGTCGCCGATCGCTCGGAGCTCGGGCGCTTCGGCGCTGCAATATGGGTTGATTTTACCGATGCCTGCTTCCAGGTACAGCCCGATCTCATCCGCCCTAGCCCGAATGTCACGAAGTTCACCCGCGTCCAAACGTGGGCTCATATCCAGGACAGTGCTAAAGAAAACGCCTTCCAGACCGAGTTCTTTAACATGGTCTAGACTAGCAAGCGGCCCACGCTTACTAACTTCTGGTAATTTGACACTATCTATTCCTATTTTCATTTGGAGTCCTATATTAATATTTTTCTAGGCGAAACCTAGGGGAAAGAGAATGTAATCGTTGAAGTAAGACACGTCGACTCAGCTTCCCGGGAGATATAGCGTGGCTCAGCGAAACCTTGCAAAAAAACCTGATGCCCGTTCGTTTTTTGGCAAGATACGCTGCTCCAGGAAATACTGCGCGATCGATGCCAAGGTCGTGATCGCCAGATACCAAAGGGAAGCAACGATCAACAACTCGATGACTAAAAAATTTTGCGCATAAATATGCTGTGCTTGAGTCAGCAAATCGTTCATCCCGATAACCGAAACAATCGCACTGGCCTTCAACATGCCAATCGTTTGGTTTCCGGTAGGCGGAATGATGATGCGCGCCGCCTGCGGCATGATGATCAAGCGAAGTGTTTGCGCGCGCGTGAACCCAAGCGACGCGGCCGCTTCGCTCTGGCCTGGATCGACTGACTGTAGCCCACCGCGAATCACTTCCGCCATATTCGCCGCTTCATGGAGGGCGAGGGCGAGAAACCCCGCTAAGGCCGGCGTGACGAGCGTGTTCACTGACAAGGTCATCGTACCAAAGCTGAGCTCAGGCACGAAAAGCGCGATATTGAACCAGAAAAATATCTGGACGATAAGCGGCACACCTCGGAAAAGCCATATAAAAAGTGCCGACAATATTTTTAGCACCACGACCTGGGAGATTGCCATGGCTGCAAACACGCAACCGAGGCAGATCCCGAATATCATTGCCGCGACAGTCAACATCAATGTCAACCGCACACCTTGCAAAATCGTGGGATGAAACAGGTAGTGTCGGACCTCCTCCCATTGCACGCTTTGACTACGCCCCACCAAATGCCCCAGAAAAAGCAGTAGCATAATCACGGCGATGGCGATCATCGTCTGACCCGATAGCACTGGCCTCAAGATCGCCGCTAAGCGCGGCACATTTGGACGCTGTTGGAGCATTCCTGACATAGCTCAATTCGCGGTGAGTTGTTGGGCATCGTTTACTTTGACCGTGTGCACAGCAAGCGGGTCAAGGTCCCATTTCTTCAAAATAGCACTATAGGCGCCGCTGTCGACCATCTGCTGCAATGCCGCGACGACCGAGTCTCGCAGCGCCTTGTTGTTCTTGGCGACAAGTATGCCGAGATAGCCTTCGGCCAGGCGGACGTTCGGGAGTGCCGCGAGCCCCGTGCCATTGCCAACCTGATGGCGGGTCGTGTAGACACTCGTCGCATAGCCGTTGACGGTGGCGTCTGCGCGCCCCGCGCGCACCGCCTGCAATACGTCCGGCATCTTCGGTATCGCCATAATGTGTATCGTATCGGTACTGCAACGCTTGGACTCTGCTTCAACCAGGCGTTCTTGAAACGTGCCAACTGGTACCGCCACGACTTTTCCGCACAGATCGCTCATGCTTTTGATCCCATGCGGATTCCCGCCAAGGGTCATGATTGTCGTAGCATCATACATATAGTCGACAACGTCGACTTGCTGCTCCAGCGCCGGGTCATCGTTGATGCCAGAGAGCGTCATATCGTATCGTCCGGAGAGGATCGACGGCACGATAGCCGCACCTGCGCCCACATCGGTCATCTGCACATTCACATTCAAAATGATACCGAGTGCCTTCGCAATGTCCGCGTCGATACCGATCAAGGCGCCGTCATCCGCGTGGAAACTTATCGGTGGCGTGAGATCGGTCGCGATCTTCAAGACTTTGGACGTTTTAATCGCCGCAGGCAAAGCATTTTCCAACAACGGGGTGGCGATCACCCCTGGCAGTCGTTCAATCACAATATCGCCGCCATCAACTGCCACGGGGCTTGCCGCGTAGGCAATGCGCGCGACCGTCAAACCGATGCATAGCAATCCTAAAACTATGCGTTTCAAAGCGAAATGTGCGTGAGTCATAAAGGCCTTTTTGGCTGTAATAAGCAGTCATTCATCCGGCTTGGCATTTAATGCATTAGCTATGCCAAGCCTCTCGAAATGTTATTTATCCCATTGATTATTAAGAGACAAATAAAAAAATTAATCAATAAATTTTAAATCATCCGTACAAACTTTCGCAACTTTATTCGTACTGCAGATGTTACGCGCTCAAGGATGGTGCTCCGCCGCGCGTCAATTGGTGCGCCTTATCCACAATTGCACCGCAATAGCGCCGAACATCAGAACAAGTGCCGCAAACCAATGTCGATCATGGCTTGGGAACGACTGTTGGAATTGATATCGTTCGACCCGATCACCGCTTGCGCAGCACCTAGACCGTTGGTGCCGCTTGCGTGCTGATACGCCGCTTGCGCATAGACAACCGTGCTTTTGCTGAGACTGTAGTCGCCCCCGAGGTTGAACTGGTGATACTTTGCCGCGGAATCGCCCGACGTCTTGGTGAAGTTATAGCCTGCGATGGCATAGAGCGCAGGGGTAACGCGCCACGCAGCAAACATCGATCCGTTGAAGTACTGTTCCGTATTCGAATACGCCGAAGCGGCATCCGGGCGGTATTCAGACAAACTGTATGCGGTACCGAGGGTAACAGGTCCGACCAAATAGTTGCCCGCGACACGGAAGATATCGATGTCGTGCGCCGATGCATATGCCGAATTGACCGCACTGCGAAACACTGAATCTGCTGTGGACTCGCCGCGCTGACCAACACGCGCGCTGCCGTTGTCGACGTGTAAAAACCCGATCGATAGATTGAGGCGATTACGCGAATAGGCCGCAGCAGCCGAATATGACTGTCCGGATCCAACAGCGCCAGCTACGCCGCCTACCGAGTACATCGTCTGCACTGTGACACCAGACCAATTCGGACTTATCCACGTCAAGGCATTATCGAAATTCATACTGCCGTTGTAGTTGTCAAAGTCGCCAGGAGGAGCAAAAAACCCGCTGAACGTATTTCCAGTCATCCCGCTTAGCAGCATCGCCAGCGGATCATTTTGCCGACCCAGCAGCACACTACCCAACCGGTCGCTCGTTAAGCCAACGTATGACTTTCCGCCAAACATTCTGCCGTTGTTCGCCAAAGTACCATCGTTGACATTGAAATTGCTCTCCAACTTGAAAAGTGCGCCCATCCCGCCACCCAGATCTTCATGTCCAGTCATTCCCCATGAGTTTCCATATAATCCACCCGCATTGGTTTGCCATTGCGAGCTGACACCACCGCTGTTGTGCACATAGGCTACACCTGTGTCGATCGTCCCATACAACGTTAAGTTACTTTGCGCGTGTACCGAGGCAATACAAGCCGAAGAGCCAATGGCAATACCGGTAAATCTCAAAAATTTCACAATGGCACCTTTTTAATTAGTACAACAAATTATATAAAGGGAAAAATTCTATAAATTGTCCTGCAGTGCGGGCGTGATATCGAATACGGTTACGGCGTAATGCCTGGCATTTTTGGATCTACAAAGATAGATCTAGGCAAGACTCATGCGGTAGCCACGGCAGAGCGCGAGGCAGCTGCCGCCGTGTGCTATTGCTGTCGCGCGAATTCCTCCGGCGATAGCGTGCGGACCTCGAACTGATCTTGGATCCGCGTATAGCTATGCCCCCCTAGACGGCCAATTGCGTCCATCTTGTATTGATCGATATGCAAATTGTGAGGATCGACCGCATCGCCACGTACGTGAATACCAAGCACCTCACCTAAGATTATTTCCCTGGCGTTGCTGATCTGGAGCGTCATATAGCGCTTACACTCCAGTGCTGCAGGCGCCGCCAGGATACGCGGGCTACGCACTAAGCGCCCGGGAACGGTATCCAGCCCGGCGGCATGCAATTCATCGACTTCGGGACCGAACTTGATCGCGCAGATTTCCATTTGCGCAGCCAACGCTGTATCGCAAATATGGATTGTGAACTCGCCCGTGTCGCGGATATTACGCGCCGTATCTTTAAACTGCCTATCTTCGTGGTTTTCAACCCCGATTGCGACGATGGCTGGATCATGGGTTAACACGTTGAAAAAACTGAACGGTCCGGCGTTCGGACGTCCGGTATGGTCCACCGTCGTGACAAGCGCGATTGGGCGAGGAATCACCGTGCCGATCAAGAGCTTGTAGCGCTCGCGCGCGGTGAGATCGGCACAGTCGAAATGGACATGGTCGTAGGAAGGCGCTTTCATGCTTGGGCCTCAATGTCGATGCGATATGTCTCCAACGGCGTATGCCGACTCAGATTCTCGAATCCATTCGCCGTCACGACATAGCAATCACCGATATTGCAACCGGCCGACTGAGCTTCCAGCCACTGCGTATGAAGCACGAAAACCATGCCTTCTTCGAGCCGGTCGTGATTGTGTGAAGACACATTGAAACTATTTTGTCCACCGGCCATGCCGACGGAATGCCCCAAGTTCGGATTGTGCGGGCCGTGTGTCGCGGGGTAGACATGCATCAGCTTGCGCCCCTGGGCTTCCCAGTCGGCATCCGGTACGTATTGCATCGGCACCATGCGCGGGCCACCGTCCTCTGCTGGGGCCCAGTTATAAGGCATCGTGCGTGCATGCGGAGACGTCAACAACCCGTGTTCCACATAGGCGGTGAATGCCGCATTGTTGACGTCGCTAAATAGCGCGCCAGGTTTGATCAATTTCTCTGCGCGCTTTACGCCTTCGGTGCAAGCGGCCAACACTTTTTCTTGCCGCTCGGTGATGTCACCGACCGCAATCATCCGCGCCGTTTGCGCCGTGTAGCCTTGATAAGTGACATTGGAGA
>NZ_CAXTGZ010000392.1:0-5863 GCF_964243625.1 uncultured Caballeronia sp. | reverse complement strand
ATATGGGATAGGTATTTTCGAGAGCAGCGGTAGATCTACTGTATTGAGCGTTATACCCAGCCAGTGGTGTATGAATTTGGCCAGATCCGGACGCCGACGCTGCTGCTGATTGGCGACAAGGACACGACGGCGATCGGCAAGGATCTCGCACCTCCGGATATCCGGCCTACGCTCGGGCGATATCCCGAACTGGCGAAGCAGGCTGCGGCGGCGATTCCGGGCGCGAAGCTCGTCGAGTTTCCGGATTTCGGCCATGCGCCGCAAATGCAGGATCCGCAGGCGTTTCACAAGGCGTTGCTCGAAGGGCTTTCGGCGCGCAACTAGTTTCAATGCAATGCGCGGCGGTAAATGCCGGCCGCGCATTGGACACCGCCTCGAAAATCCACGTTCAAGAATCCGTGACCTAGCCTGTCGTGCACCAAACGGGGGCAGGGCGCGGATGACGCTTGGCATCGGCGAAATCCGGTCGCACCTGTTTGAAGCAGCGCCCCCGCATAACCCGCCAAAACAATGAGTAAAAACAAGTATTAAAAAAATGGCACGGCTGTTGCTTTATTGGGGATACTGAAACTACGAGAGCGTCGGACAAAAGGCGTGGCCAGGCGGCAGCATCTATACCGCCAATCCACCCACGAGCGGCATTCGCGCCGCGATCAAAAAAGGACGCACAGATGCAGATCTACGACGAAATGCGTCACGAAGAAACCGTGCGGGCGCACTACGCGCGGTTTTCCCGGTGGCTTTCCACGCAAAGCCCCGAAACCATCACGCGCAAACGCGCCGAAGCGGATCTGCTGTTCCGGCGCGTGGGCATCACGTTCGCCGTGAATGGCGACTTGTCCGGCACCGAGCGCCTGATTCCCTTTGACATGATTCCGCGCATCATCCCCGGGGATGAATGGCGCAAGCTCGAAGCGGGTCTCAGGCAGCGCGTGCGTGCGCTGAACATGTTCATCCGCGATATTTATCACGATCACGACATCGTCCGGGCGGGGAAGATCCCGGCTGAGCAGGTGTACACCAACGCGCAGTATCGGCCGGAGATGCAGGGCGTGGATGTGCCGCTCGATGTCTATGCGCACGTGGCCGGTGTCGACGTGGTCCGCGCCGGCGACGCGGGCGAGTTCTACGTGCTGGAAGACAATCTGCGCGTGCCGTCGGGCGTGTCGTACATGCTCGAAAACCGCAAGATGATGATGCGGCTCTTCCCGGAACTGTTTGTGCAGAACCGCATTGCGCCGGTGGCGCACTATCCGGATTTGCTGCTGGAGACACTGCGCTCAATCGCGCCAGCCGGTGTGGACGATCCCAACGTGGTCGTGCTGACGCCTGGCATGTACAACTCGGCGTATTTTGAGCATTCGTTCCTCGCGCAGCAAATGGGCGTGGAACTGGTCGAGGGCAAGGATCTTTTCGTCGATGAAAACTACGTCTTCATGCGCACGACCCAGGGGCCGAAGCGCGTCGATGTGATTTACCGGCGGCTCGACGACGACTTCATGGACCCGCTCGCGTTTCGCACGGACTCGGCGCTGGGCGTGCCGGGCTTGCTGACGTCGTATCGCGCGGGCCGTGTGGCGTTAGCGAATGCAATGGGCACAGGCATCGCCGACGACAAATCCATCTACCCGTTCGTGCCCGACATGATCGAGTTCTACCTCGGCGAGACGCCGATCCTGAACAACGTGCCGACGTTCCAGTGCCGCAAGCCTGACGATCTCGCGTACACGCTCGCGCATTTGCCGGAGCTCGTCGTGAAGGAGGTCCACGGCGCGGGCGGCTACGGCATGCTGGTCGGGCCGGCATCGACGAAAGCCGAGATCGAGTCCTTCCGTGAACGCCTGATCGCGCGGCCCGATGGGTACATCGCGCAGCCGACGCTTGCGTTATCCGCGTGTCCGACCTTCGTGGAATCGGGTATCGCGCCGAGACATATTGATTTGCGGCCGTTCGTGCTGTCCGGCAAGGAAGTGACGATGGCCGCCGGCGGCCTCACGCGCGTGGCGTTGAAGGAGGGTTCGCTGGTCGTGAATTCGTCGCAGGGCGGCGGCACGAAAGATACCTGGATGGTGGATTAATCACTCGAAGGGCTACGGCCTCGAGCGTGGCGCGGTTTCAGCGCTGCATAACAACGGAACGCCATCATGATGCTAAGCCGTACAGCCGATCACCTTTTCTGGATGGCCCGCTACATGGAGCGGGCAGAGAACACGGCACGCATGCTCGACATCAACCTGAAGGGCATGCTGCTGCCGCAGACGCCCGAACAGATCGCGCGTGCGCAGCGCTCAGTGTTACGTATTTCGGAGCTCGAATCATTTTTCGAGCAGCGTTTCCCGGGCTCGGATTCGCTCGAAGACATGCTGCATTTCATGGTTGCCGACTCGGGCAATCCGTCGAGCATCATTTCGTGTCTGCACGCGACTCGAGAAAACGCGCGCGCCGTACGCGGCACATTGACCACTGAAGCCTGGGAAACCATCAACTTCACCTGGCTCGAATTCGGCGAAAAGCTCGCCGCCGGCGAACTCGAAAACAGCCCGGATACGCTTTTCGAATGGGTCAAGTACCGCTCGAACTTGTGCCGCGGCGTGATGGTCGGCACGGCGCTTCACGACGACGCCTTCTGGTTCATCCAGCTCGGCATGTACCTGGAACGCGCGGACAACACGGCACGCATCCTGGACGTGCGTTTTGCCGATGCCGAGCCCAACTCCCGCGAAGCCGCCCGGCAACTGGAAGACTTCTATTACTGGACATCGATATTGAGTTCGGTGTCGGCGCTCGAAATCTACCGCAAGGTGTATCGCGATGTCGTGACGCCTTCGCGCGTGGTCGAGTTGCTGATCCTCAACGCGCAAATGCCGCGTTCGTTGCTGGCATCGCTCGATGGCGTTTGCGAGACGCTCGACAAGCTGCGCACGAACGGATCGAACGATTGCGAGCGCTTTGCCGGCAAGCTGCGCGCCGACGTGCTGTACACGGATATCCGCCAGATTCTCGAAACCGGTGTGCACGCCTATTTGACGCAATTCCTGAAACGGGTCGATGAGTTGGGTGTACGCGTGATGCGTACGTTCCTCATGTTGCCTCTCGCCTGAACGCATCCGTACTGGGAAAAATCATGCTTCTGACCATTCGGCATCACACAAGTTACCGTTACGCCGTGCCCGTGCAGTATTCCATTCAGCAACTGCGCATGACGCCGGCCAACGGCTCGGCGCAGATGGTGCGGCGCTGGCATATCGATACCGTCGGCAAGCTCGACGTCACTCGCGATGCGTATTCCAACACCCTGCATACGCTCGTGCTGACCAAACCGCATACCGAGATCAACCTGTCGGTGACGGGGCAGGTCGAGACCACCTTGCTGGACGGCGGCCGCCTCAACGACGGCCCCGGCCGGATTCCGCTGCAGCATTACACGTGTCACACGGCGTTGACCGAAGCCGATGCGTCGATCCGCGAGCTCGCGCATTCTGTATCGAAGATCGACTCGCCGGCGGCACTGATTGCGCTGGCTGAGAACATCGAAGGGAAAGTGCAGTTCAAGGCGGGCGTGACAGCCGTCACGAGCACGGCGGCTGAAGCGCTGAAACTCGGCAACGGCGTGTGTCAGGATCACGCGCATCTCATGCTCGCCTGCTGCCGCTCGCGTGGCGTGCCCGCGCGTTATGTGAGCGGTTACATCGATCCGGGCGATGTGCCGCATGCCGCAAGCCACGCGTGGGTGGATGTGTGGCTCGACGACGTGTGGGTATCGGTGGATGTGACGCACGCCGCGTTCGCGAGCGGCCGATACTGCCGGCTCGCCGTTGCGCGCGACTACGAAGCCGCGGCGCCGGTGCGCGGCTCGCGGGTGGGCGGCAAGGAAGAGCGCATGAGCGTGGATGTATCGGTGCAGGCAATGGCCGATCAGTAACCAGGCGGCACCTTTGCTTTTCGCTCAAGTGCACGCCGGATTTGCCGATATGTTAAAAGTAAATGAACGGTGAGTTTCGGCACACGTTTTTCAGCACCTTTCTGGCCCGGTTCGGCGAGAGCGCGCTTACAATACTGGTTTGCTTCTTTCAGGGATTCGACGGATGACTTATTGCGTGGCAATGCGCGTTGACGAAGGACTGGTTTTCCTGTCCGATACACGCACGAACGCCGGGGTCGACCACGTCAGCGCGGCCCGCAAGATGGCGGTCTTCGAACAACCCGGCGATCGCGTCCTGGTGCTGCTTGCGGCCGGCAACCTGGCCTTGACGCAAGCTGTCATGCAGTTGTTGTCCGAACCGGCTCCTGAAGACAAGCTCACGCTCTACAACGCGCCTTCCATGGCGGATGCGGCAAGGCTCGTTGGCGAAGCCGTTCGCGAGGTCCACAGGCGGGACGCGGCGACGCTCGCGGAATTCAGTGTCGACTTCAATTGCAGCTTCATTCTTGGCGGACAGATTCGCGGCGCGAACACGCGCCTGTTCATGATCTATTCGGCGGGCAATTTTGTCGAGGCGTCGCTGGTGAGCCCGTATTTCCAGATCGGCGAATCGAAATATGGGAAGCCGATCATCGATCGCGTGATCACGCCCTCCACGCCGCTCGATGAAGTCGCCAAGTGCGCGCTGGTGTCGATGGATTCCACGTTGCGATCCAATCTGTCGGTGGGCTTGCCGCTCGATCTGCTGGTCTACGAGAAAGACTCGCTGCAGGTGACGCGTTTTTCCACGCTCGATCACGACAACCAGTATTTCCAGATGATCCATCGCACGTGGGGCGAACGCCTGCGGCAGATCTTCGGCGAGATTCCGAATCCCACATGGGCCGATCCGGCAAATGTGCCGCTGCGGGCGCGCGAGACGGTATCGAGCGTGCCGCGCGTGGTGCACGGCGATGCGTTGACGCAGCCGGATACGTCGGCGCCGCCGTTCCAGACGCTGATGCAGCCGGATACCGGACGATCTCAGCAGTAGGTTTTCCGCCGGATGCCGTAAAAGAAAAGCCCGCTGTCGAAAGACAGCGGGCTTTTTGCTCGATGGTCGTCACGTCTTGACGGTTGCACATAAAAAAACAGCCATCGACCTGGGGCCAATGGCTGTTTCTGGAATCGAAGCCGAAACCGGCTTCAGATCCAGCTTTAGAACTTGTGACGGATACCGACGATCACGAGTTCCTGGTTGCTCGTACCAGCGTAGCCGTACGAACCGATCGAAGCTTGCGCAGCCTGATCGACGCGAACCGTCTGGCCTGCTGCATTCGTCGTGTACGTAGCTTGCGTACCGCTTGCGTGCTGGTAAGCCGCTACAGCGTAGAAGTCCGTACGCTTCGAAACCGAGTAGTCCGCACCCAGCGAAGCCTGGTGGTACTTGGCCGACGTATCGCCGCTTGCCTTCTCGTACGTGTAGCCTGCGCCCAACAGCAGAGCCGGCGTAGCCTGGAAGTTCACGAACGCGTTGCCGATGTTGTACTTCTGCGTCGACGAGTATGCCGAATTGCCGTCCGGTGCGTACTGCGCATTGCTGTACGACGCGCCGACCGTTACCGGGCCGATTGCGTACTGGGCAGCAGCGCGAGCGATACCGATCGAGTGAGCGGTCGTGTAGCCGTTGTTGATCGGGCCATCGAACAGCGAATCCGACGACGGGCTGTTCCATGCCGGTCCGCGGCCAGCGCTCGGGTTGCTCGAGTAGAAGTAACCAGCAGCCAGGCCCAACGGGCCGTTGTTGTATGCAACTGCGCCCGACCACGTCTGGCCTTGGCCAGTCGTGCCAGCGAGATTGCTGAAGCCGTACAAACCTTCAACTTGCAGGCCGGCCCAGTTCGGCGACACGTACTTGACAGCGTTCGACGTACGCAAGCTGTTGTCGTAGTTGTCTACGTC
>NZ_CAXTGZ010000391.1:0-5867 GCF_964243625.1 uncultured Caballeronia sp. | reverse complement strand
TGACTTCCTGCGCACGCCGCTGGATTTCCGGGTTGCCGCGCTGGACGGAATCGAAGTCGAGTTGCGCGGTGTTCGCGCCGGTCGCCATCGAACTCGCGGCGCCCCCGCCCATGCCAATCCGCATGCCCGGGCCGCCGATCTGGATCAGCAACGATCCCGCCGGCAGATCCATCTTGTGCGTGTGCTGGTCCGAGATATTGCCGATACCGCCCGCGATCATGATCGGCTTGTGATAACCGCGCACGCGCCCTGCGGCGTTCTGTTCATATGCACGGAAATAGCCGCCCAGATTCGGCCGGCCGAATTCGTTGTTGAACGCGGCCGCGCCGATGGGGCCGTCGATCATGATCTGCAACGGCGAAGCAATGCGCTCCGGCCGTCCATACGGTTCGTTCTTGTCCGAGGGGTTGCGCTGCGGCACCGGCACGGCGCTGTCGCGGGCGTTTTCCCATGGCTGGCGTGCATCGGGCAGATCGAGGTTGGAGACCGTGAAGCCCGCCAGACCCGCTTTGGGGCGCGCGCCGCGGCCGGTCGCACCTTCGTCGCGGATCTCGCCGCCCGAACCCGTTGCAGCGCCTGCAAACGGCGAAATGGCGGTCGGATGGTTATGCGTCTCGACCTTCATCAGCGTGTGCGTGAGTTCGGTGTGACGCCCGTAATGCTCGCTCGATCCGCGCGGGAACCAGCGCTCGGCCGTGCCGCCTTCCATGATCGCCGAGTTGTCCGAATACGCGACGATGGTGCCGGCGTGATTGAGCTTCTCGGTGTTGCGGATCATGTTGAACAGCGAGATGTCCTGCGGCTCGCCGTCGATGGTCCACTGACCATTGAAAATCTTGTGGCGGCAATGCTCGCTGTTGGCCTGCGCGAACATCATCAATTCGACGTCCGTGGGATTGCGCTGCAAGTGCTTGAATGAATCGACCAGGTAGTCGATTTCATCGTCGGCGAGCGCGAGGCCCAATTCCATGTTCGCCGTTTCCAGCGCGCTGCGGCCGTGGCCGAGGATATCGACGGCTTGCAGCGGTTGAGCCGGCAGTTCATCGAACAGATGCACGGCGTGATCGCGCGATGGCGCCACGCTTTCAGTCATGCGGTCGTGCAGCGCGGCAGCCACTTCGGTGCGCGCCTGTTCGGACAAGGCCTTCTTGCCGCCGATGCCCGTGCCGAGCAAGCCGCTTTTCAGCAGGACCGTGTACTCGACGCCGCGCTCGATCCGGCGAATCTGCGTCAGGCCGCAATGATGCGCAATGTCGGTGGCCTTGCTGGCCCACGGCGACACCGTTCCGAAACGCGGCACGACCATGAAGGTTTCTTGCGCGCCGCGCTCGCTGCCGGCATCGAACGGTGTTCCGTAGTGCATCAGCGCGTGGATGCGGTTGCTGTCTTCGTCGGAGAGCGGTTCGACCGAGTTCACAAAATGCAGGAACTGGCCGCGCACGCCGACAATATTCGGGTCGATGCGCGTCAGTGTTTCGAGCAGGCGGGTTTGACGGAAATCAGAGAGGGCCGAAGCGCCGGGGAAACACGAGAAGTGGGCCATTGTCACGGTGCTGAGAAGACGTCGGGACGAAAGACGTCGGAGCCGCTTGCGGGATTGCCGCATTTGGCGATGGGAAGACCCGGATTATAACCCGGAAGTGTCTCGAAAACGCCCTCGCGGCCATGCGTGAAACGGCGGGAACGGCCCGCGGCAATCTCTCAAAGACGACGCGATACTTTTTGACCGTCCCCGGCGATGCACGCCCGAAGCCTCGATGCGCCCGGTTGACCGGCCGCACAGAGCGCGTTTGGCCGTTTCACCCCGCCCCGCGGCGTCCCGGCCGGGCGCGTTTGGCGCTATCATGGCGCGCTTTCCCAACCCGGCGCACCGGTTACCCGTGCAGCAAAGCGGTATCAATGCGCCGGCTCGCCTCTCTTACGAGAATTCCGGCGGTCCGGGCGCCACGCCCGGGTCGAGTGGTCCGGACGCCCGCGCTCATGCGGCCGCCGGCTCGTGAACCAGTCAAGGTCTTGCGCCTTCGGGCGAAAACGAATCATGGATGTCATTGTCATCGGTGGCGGAATCGGCGGCATCGCCACCGCGTATCAGTTGCGTGCGGCCGGGCACCGCGTCTGCGTGGTCGAGCGCCATGCCACCGTCGCGCAAGGCGCGACCTATGGTCACGGCGGCGCCATCCTGCCCTCACCGCTCGACGTCTGGTTCGGGCCGACTTTCATGCAGACGCGCCGTGCTGCGAAAACGGGTGTCGTGTTCAAACCCGGCTTCGATTCGGAAACACGCGAATTCGCCAAGAAGCTCACGGAATTTCACGATCCGCACCGCTTTGCCACTCAATACGGCGCATTGCGGCCGCTGGTCGACAGTTCCCGCGATGCCATCGCGGAAATCGAGGCTGAATTCCCGCTCGACTTTGAACAGCGTACCGGCGTGTTGCACGTGTTCCGGCACGAGCGCGATCTGGAACTGACAGATGCGGCAATCAAGCTGATGCAGAGTTTCGAAACGCCGCACCGGCTGCTCACCGCGCAGGAATGCGTCGCCGCGGAGCCATCCATACCGGAAGATCCGCCGCTTGCCGGCGGTGTGCTGCTGCCTGACGCGCGCACGGCCAACTGCCCGTTGTTCACCAAGTTGCTCAAGCAAGTGCTTGAGGACGACGGCGTCCAGTTCCGGCTGGGCCGCGAGGTGACCGCCATTCGCGTCGAGGCTCAACGCGCCGCGGTCGAACTGGCGCCGCTTAACGGCGCACTGGACGGCAAAGGCGGCAGATCTCGCGAAGTGGAGCTGATCGGGGCCGATGCCATCGTCGTGGCGGCCGGCACCGGGACGCCGGCGTTGCTGGCCACGCTGGGAATCTCGTTGCCCCTGCATCCGCTGCGACTGCACACGCTGACCGCTCCGATAGCTTACGAAGAGCGCGCGCCCCACCTGACGATCGTGGATTCCGTGAAACGCATCGCGATGACGCGGATCAATCAGCGCATGCGTGTGACCGGCGGCGCGGTATTGCAAAGCAACGCCAAGGCCAGCAAGCCGATGAGCGAAAGCCTGACCCATCGCGCGCTTGCGCTGCTTGGCCAGGCAACGCACGACTGGATTCCGGGCGCAGCGAAAGTATCCGCCGCACGGGCCTGGGACGGGATTCGGCTGATATCGCCGGACGGACTGCCCGTGGTGAGCGCAACGTCGCACGCGCGGTTGTTCGTCAACACGGCGCATGGTCCGGCGGGCTGGGGTATTGCGTGCGGAGCCGCCAGACTGATCGCGGCGCTTGTCTCGCACGAGGAACCCGACGTGCCTGAACGAACACTCGGGGCGTTGAGAATCGACCGGTTCTGATGCCGCGCGCCGCGTTGCGGGCGACGTATTGAACGCACGCGGGACACCCGCAGATGGCCGCTCCGGTCATTTGGGCGCAATAATTGCGGCGGGTTCAAGCTCCTATTTCACGCCGCCGCCATGACCGACTCCGCTTCCAATTCTCTGACTTCGCCGTATGCCGAGCCAGGCGACCGCGCAATCGCCCTTCTCACGCTCGATGAACTCAGAACGCTCGAACACCGCGCCGCGGCGGCTCTTCCGCCCAATACGCTGATGGCGCGCGCTGGCGCGGCCGCGGCGCAATTCATCGTCGATAGCGGTTCGCAGCGGCCTGTCTGGATCGTCGCCGGTCCGGGCAACAATGGCGGCGATGCGCTGGTGATGGCGGCGCGCCTCAAGCAGGCGGGTGTGGAAGTGCAGGTTTGCATGCCCGTAGAAGTCAAACCCGGCGATGCCCGCTGGGCGCTCGACGAAGCGCGTCAGGCCGGCGTCAAGATCACGGCAGACGTGCCCGCTTCCTTCGATGACTTCGGCTGGCTCGCCGACGGCATGTTCGGCATCGGCCTTGGACGGCCGCTCGAGGGCGTCTTCGCGGAGGTCGCGGCGCGATTGTCGAAGCGTTCGAAGTCTTCCGGCAACGTGCTCGCACTCGATATTGCAAGCGGCCTGTCAAGCGACACGGGCGAGCCCGTCAGCCGCAGCAACGACGGCCGCGCTCAGGCCGTGCGCGCGACGCACACGATTACGTTCATCGGCGGGAAGCCGGGGCTTTTCACCGGCGACGGACGCGATCTGTCGGGCAAGGTTTATATCGCCGATCTGGGCATCGGGCCGCTTGCGCAACCGTCCGTGGTGCTGAACGCACCGTCGCTGTTCGGCCCGCATCTCCCCCCGCGCGACTTCGCGACCAACAAAGGCACGTTCGGCACGCTGGCTGTCATTGGCGGAGACACCGGCATGTGCGGCGCGCCCATCCTCGCCGCGCGCATGGCGTTGTACAGCGGCGCGGGCAAGGTGAACGTGGCGTTCATCGGCACGGACTCGCCGCCCTACGATCCGCCGCATCCGGAACTCATGCTGCATCACATCGACCAGTTTTCTCTCGACAAGATGGACGCGCTGGCGGTCGGTTGCGGCATGGGCCAGAGCGATCGTGCGAAGAAGGTGCTGACAGCCGTGCTCGCGCTCGATGTCGCGAAACTCTTCGATGCCGACGCGCTCAACCTGATTTCATCCGATGAAAACCTTGCCGGCAAGGTCGCCGAACGCGGCACCCGCGGCGATCTGTGCGTGCTCACGCCGCATCCGCTGGAAGCGGCCCGGCTTTTGGGATCGGACGTAAAGAAGGTGCAGGCCGACCGGATTGCGGCGGCGCGCCAACTGGCCGCGCGATATACCGCGGTCACCGTGCTGAAGGGAACGGGCACGATCGTCGCCTCGCCCGATGGACGTGTATCGGTGAATCCGACGGGCAACGCCGCGCTGGCGACCGGCGGCACCGGCGACGTGCTGGGCGGACTGATAGGCGCGTTGCTCGCGCAGCGTTTGCCCGCGTACGAAGCGGCGCTTGCAGGCGTCTATCTGCACGGGCTTGCCGCCGAGACGCTGACCGGCGAGGGACAAGGTCCCGCGGGCCTGACGGCGGGCGAACTCGCTCCCAAGGTTCGCGCGCTGATCAACCGCCTGTTCTACCCGACGTAACTAAACACGGCATGCCGGCAGCACGCCTTTACGCTCAAGCAAGCAATCGTTCATCCATCGTGGCTATACTTGTTGTCTCGCGTTAGGCGGTCGATGTGAAACTGTCCGGCCGCGCGTGATGATCAACACTTTCCGCCACCTTCTAAAAACGGACCGTTATGACGCTCAATTCGCTTCCTGCCTGGCCGGCGCTCCAGGCGCATTACGATGCCATCCGTGACGAGCGCCTGCGCGACTGGTTCGCGCCGCAAAACGACACCCAACCGTCCCGCGCCGAGCGCCTGACGTTCGACGGCGGCGGCATCTCCGTCGATTTCTCGAAGAACCGCATCACCGAAGCCACGCTCAAGCTGCTCGTGGAGCTCGCCGAGCAGGCGAAGGTCGCAGCGAAGCGCGACGCCGTATTCGCGGGCGACATCGTCAACGTCACGGAACATCGCGCAGTGCTGCACACGGCGTTGCGAGCGACCGACGACAACTCGCCCTTCCAGAAGGAAATCCGCGCTGAAAAAGCCAAGATGGCCGCGTTCGCGAACAAGGTTCGCGACGGCTCGTGGACGGGCTACACCGGCAAGCGCATTCGCCACGTGGTGAACATAGGCATTGGCGGTTCGGACCTTGGCCCGAAGATGGTCGTGCACGCGCTGCAGCACCTCGCGCTGCCGGAGATCAAGACGGAATTTGTCTCCAACGTCGATGGCGCCGATATCTACAACGTGCTCAAGGACATCAATGCCGAAGAGACGCTGGCCATCGTGGTATCGAAGACGTTCACCACGCTCGAAACCATGACGAATGCGCGTTCCATGCGCGACTGGTTCGTGAAGAGCGGCTGCCCGGA
>NZ_CAXTGZ010000390.1:0-5889 GCF_964243625.1 uncultured Caballeronia sp. | reverse complement strand
CCGTGGATCGAAACCGATGGCCGCGGCGCGCATGGGGTTATCGCGTACAGCATTGGCCACGCGTACGAACGGCGTGCGCGAAAACATGAACATCGCGAGGCATGCGAGCACGCACCAGACGGCGATCAACGCATAAACCTGAATCGCAGGCGCAAAACCCAACCCCAAAACTGCAGGTCCGCTTGCACGATCGATGGAAACCCCGCTCTCGCCACCGAACCAGTCCGGCACGAGCCACACGGCCGCCGCAACCAGTTCACCGATACCCAGCGTGATCATCGCGAACGTGGTGCCCGCGCGGCGCGTGGAGAAGAAGCCGGACACGATACCGACAAGCGCCGCTGCAAGGCCGCTTATCAAAGGTAATAGCGGCAGTGGCAAGGGGTATCGATTGAAGATTTGCGCGGTGGCGAATGCGCCGAGGCCGGCATATATGGCGTGACCAAACGACAGCAATCCCGTCTCGCCGAGCAGCAGATTGAATGACAGTGCAAACACGATCAGGGTCGCCGTTTGAGCGAGGTACGCAAGCAGCCAGCTTTGCGAGCTGAACACAGGCGGCAACGCGAGACCGGCCACAAGCAACAACCACGGCGTTACACGTCTGAGCTCAAGCATCGTCATCGCCGCGCTGTCCGAAGAGTCCGCGTGGCCGCAATGCGAGCATGGCGACGAGCAATACGTACGGCAACAAAGGCGCGATCTGCGCGACGCTCAACGCGGCCCATGCAGCCGGCAGCGTGGCGCCCATGAAGTTTGCGGCACCGCCGAGCGACATGTTCGTCCCCACAGCAAACGTCTGCACACAGCCAATCAGAAGCGATGCCACGAGCGCCCCGCCGATCGATCCAAGGCCGCCGACGACAACGACTACAAACACGATCGGCCCGATGTTCTCGGCCATTGAAGGTTCGATCACGAACAACGGCGCACCGATCACGCCGGCAAGCGCGGCGAGCGCCGTGCCCGCAGCAAAGACCAACGTGAAAACGCGCGGCACGTCATGCCCGAGCGTCTCGACCGTCGACGCATGCGTGAGCGCGGCCCGCACGACAAGTCCTATCCGCGATACCCGCAGCACCACATACAACGCTACGAGCATCGCGAAGGACACGAACATCATGAACGCCCGATAACGCGGGAACGCTGCGCCGAAGAGCGTGAAGAGGGGGCCATCCAGGGATGGAGGAACAACAGCGTTGAACGGTGCGAGGCCCCAGACGAGCTTGACGGCTTCAGCAATCAGATACGCCGCGCCGAATGTCAGCAACAACTCGGCGAGCGCGCCGCGTGTTTGGATTCGTCGAAGCAGGAAGCGCTCGAACAAGGCGCCGAGCGCACCGACAACCAACGGCGAAAGAAGCAACGCAAACCAGAAGCCAAATCTTGCCGCGAGTGCGTAACCAACATACGCGCCGAGCATGTAGAAGCTCGCGTGAGCGAAGTTGAGCACGCCCATCATGCTGAAGATGAGCGTGAGTCCCGCCGACAGCATGAACAACAACAACCCGACGCTCACTCCATTCAGAAGGTTGATCGCGAACCACTGAATGAACGTGTTCACGCGGCGCGCTCCTACCCGTTCACGAGCGGCTTGAGCGCCGCCACGAGCGCTTCGGGCAATGGCACCGGACGGCGGGTATCGCGATCCACGTAGACGTGCACGAAATGCCCTTGCGCGGCCGGCTGCTCCGACCCGGCGCTGAAGATGCCGACTTCATACCGCACGCTCGTTGAACCGAGCCGAGTGACACGCAAACCGGCATCGATGCGATCAGGAAACGCCAGTGACGCGAAGTAGCTGCAATGCGTCTCGACCACGAGGCCGATGGTCTTGCCGGCCTCCAGATCGAGCGCGCCTTCGCGAATCAGATACTCGTTCACCACCGTATCGAAGTAGCTGTAATACACCACGTTGTTCACGTGGCCGTACATGTCGTTGTCGGACCAGCGCGTGTTGATCGAAAGAAAATGGGGATAATCCGCGCGCTTCGTGGGTACAGGTCGCGTCATGAATCAGAACGACTCCTGCAACATGCGCCGATAATCCTCCGCACTCGCCTCGCGCGGATTCGTCTTGTGGCAATGATCAGCAAGCGCGCCCTTGATGATCTTGTCGAACATGCCTTCTTCCACGCCCATTTGCGACAGGCGCGTCGGCAAGCCAAGACGCTCCGTCATGTCGTGAACGGCCTGAGCGATATCTGCGTTGGCGGGGAGGTTCATCACGCGGCGCATGCGTGCGAAGCGGTTCTCGGCAACCACGCTCGGCGCGCTTTCGTTAAAGCGCAGCACGGCAGGCAGGACCACCGCGTTCAGCGTGCCGTGATGCAAGCCGGTGCGCCCGTTCACGACCAGTCCGCCCATTGGATGCGAGAGCGAATGCACGCATCCCAGGCCCTTCTGGAACGCCATCGCGCCCTGCATGGATGCGCTCATCATGTTCAGGCGCGCATCGCGATCCTGGCCATCGTGCGTCGCCTTTTCAATATTTGCCCACGCGCGTTCCAGCCCGTCGAGCGCAATGCCGTCGGCGGGAGGATTGAACGCGGAGGCAAGAAACGTTTCGATGCAATGCGCGATCGCGTCCATGCCGGTCGCCGCGGTCAGCATGGGCGGAAGTCCAAGCGTCAGCGATGGATCGCAGATCGCCGATTTCGGCAGCAGATGCCACGAATGGAAGCCGAGCTTGCGGCCGTCGTCGAGAATGATGATTGCGCCGCGCGCCACTTCGCTGCCGGTACCCGACGTGGTCGGCACCGCGATCAGCGGCGCGGCGTCCGCCGTAATCTTGTTACTGCCACCTTCGATGGTCGCGTATTCGGTCAGCGTGCCCGGATGCGTCGCGGCGATCGCCACGCCCTTCGCCAGGTCGATGGCCGATCCGCCGCCCACCGCGATCAGGCCATCGCATTTCTCACTCTTGTAGAGCGCGGCGGCTTTCATCACCATGGCTTCGGTCGGATTCGACGGGGTTTCGTCGAAGATGGGAACCGCGCCGGCGTCGAGCGTCATTGCCTGGACGGTCTGCGAGACGAGGCCGGCGGCGAGCACGCCCTTGTCCGTGATGATCAGCGGCCGCCTGATGCCGGTGCGCGCGCATTCGCCGTCGAGTGACGCAAGCGCATCGAAGCCGAGATGAATGTGCGTGAGATAAAAGATGAAAGCCATGACGTGTCCCCGTTTTTGTCTGCGTCAGGCATGTTAGGAGTGCCGGGAGACGCCGTCAATCGAGTCCGTCGATGGCACAAAATGTCACGATCCTTGGCGGCACCGCTCGCAGGACTATTGTCCCGGCCGGTCCACATACTCGACCGCGAGCCCGCGGCGGCGCATCCACTCCGCCACTGCGTGTCCCGTTCCCGCGCGCCACGGTCTGAGCTTCGCCGGCTCGACCAGCCGGTATTCGAGCAATTCCGGCGATAACGCGATCGTCCCGTTCGCCTTCACGTGGTACGCAATGATCAGCTCATTCTTGCGGATGAATTCGTACACGCCGACCAACTCCACCGATTGTGCGACGAGCGCCGTCTCCTCCAGCACTTCTCTCGCAATCCCTTCCTCCGGCGTCTCACCGTTTTCGAGAAAACCCGTGATCAGCGCGAACATGCCTTCAGGCCATGCCGCATTGCGCGCGAGCAGGATCTTGCCCTCGTACTCCACGATGGCCGCAACCACCGGCAGCGGATTGTTCCAGTGAACGAAACCGCATTCCGGGTCCGGGCACGCCAGCCGCACGCGGCCGCCTTCGTGGGCGGCATCGGCACGTTCGACCAGCTTATTCGCATCGCGCGGACAGAAATGGTATTCGATCATGGTCAAATTCCGGGAAGTCGAGCGTTCAACGCGCGGCGCAAAGCGCGCGGATTTCAGCGGTGAACTGTTCCACCGTTTCCGGCAGGGTGTCCCACGCGCACATCAGCCTGCAGCCACCCGAGCCGATGAACTGATAGAACTTCCAGCCCTTGTTGCGCAGCGCCTGCGCCACATGTGGCGGCAGTTCGGCGAACACGGCGTTGGACTGCGGCTTGAACATCACCTTGACGTCTTCTATATCCGCAAGCCGGTCGGCCATCAACTGCGCCATTGAATTGGCATGGCGGGCGTTGCGCAGCCAGACATCGTTGTTCAGAAGGCCGAGCCACGGCGCCGAAATAAATCGCATCTTCGATGCCAGTTGCCCCGCCTGCTTGAGCCTGTAGGCAAAATCGACGGCCAGGGCTTTATCGAAGAAAATCACCGCCTCGCCGACCGGCAAGCCGTTTTTCGTGCCGCCGAAACACAGCACGTCTACGCCCGCGCGCCACGTGATTTCCGACGGGTGCACGTTCAGCGACGCCACCGCATTCGCAAAACGCGCGCCGTCCATATGCACTTTCAGATGCCGGCGCTTGGCAATCGCCGCGATCGCACGGATCTCCTCGACGCTATACACGGTGCCCACTTCGGTGGACTGCGTGAGCGTGACGACCTTGGGCTTCGGGTAGTGGATATCGGCGCGGCGCGTGACGATTGCTTCGATGGCATCCGGCGTCAGCTTTCCATCGATACCCGGCGCCGTCAGCAGTTTTGAGCCGCCAGAGAAGAATTCAGGGCCGCCGCATTCATCGGTTTCGATGTGCGCGAGTTCGTGGCAAATCACCGAATGGTAGGACTGGCAGAGCGACGCGAGCGCCAGTGAATTGGCTGCCGTGCCGTTGAACACGAAAAAGACTTCGCAGTCCGTCTGGAAAAGATCGCGGATGCGATCACAGACGCCTTGCGTCCAGGAATCGTCGCCGTAAGCGGGCTCATGGCCGCTGTTGTTGGCATCGATCAGCGCTGCCAGCGCTTCGGGGCAAATACCGGCGTAGTTATCGGAGGCAAAATGTTGCATGCGGTCTGGAGCCAGGGCAATGTGGACGTGGCCGTCATTTTAGCGGTTCATGTCCGAATCCGCGGAGACGTCAATAAGACGATGCCGCGGACCTCATTGCCCTTCTACAGATTAATCTGATTACTTCGCGGCGGGTTGGCTCGCTGCCGCGGCTTGCTTGTCCTTCTTGTTAGCCTCGTGATGGCCGATCGCACAGCCGCCTGCCGCGCCCACCACGCCGTGCTTACCCGCTACGTGGCCGGCTACGCCGCCGACCGCCGCGCCTTCGAGACAGCCCTTCGCATAGACCGCGCCGGTGGTGAAAAGCATCGAGGAAGCGAGTGCGAGCGAGACAAATTTCTTGTTCATGAACGTGTTCCTTTTTGTAGTCGATGCGCGGGACTTCGTGTCCGCGCTAGCCGAAGAATCGCAAGGTCCGTACCTGTCGATCGGCTTGCAATAGTTCGCCCCGAATGGAAAAAGCCCGTCGTGTTGATTACACGACGGGCTTTTGACCCTGGTTCAGAGACAGGTTTAGAGCTTCCCCTTCACCCACTCGTTGACACCGGCAAGCGCTGCTGCCAAGTTCTGCGGCTCGGTGCCGCCAGCCTGCGCCATATCCGGCCGCCCGCCGCCCTTGCCACCCACTTGCTGTGCGACGAAGTTCACGAGATCGCCCGCTTTCACTTTCTTCGATGCCTCCGCCGTGACGCCTGCAATCAGGCTGACCTTGTTGCCATCGACGGCAGCCAGGACTATCGCCGCGTTCTTCAGCTTGTCCTTCAATTTATCGACGGTTTCGCGCAATGTCTTGCCGTCCGCGCCCATCAGGCTGGGAATGCTGTGGGGGTGCGAAACGGGCGTGCCATCGGTGAGCACAACGTGGCAGCCTACGCCGAGCCCAGGGTGCGCGTGCGCGATGGCAACGGCGTCGTCGAAGGCGGGGCCGTTGGCCATGAGAGTAGCTGAAGTGAGGGCGCCGGCGGCGTGCAGTTCGGCAATAGCGCGATTGATGCCGCGAGTCAGGCCGAAGT
>NZ_CAXTGZ010000389.1:0-5899 GCF_964243625.1 uncultured Caballeronia sp. | reverse complement strand
TGCGAGAGTTCGAAGTCGCTCTTCGCCGAATCGAACTGGTACTTGCGCAGCGATTCGCCGATGGTGGCCAGTTCGTTGAACTTGACCTGCATGGCTTCCGCCGATGCAACGATCTTCTCGGCGTCATTTGCGCGGACATTCGCGTAGCCATCGTCGAGCATTTTCTGCAGTTCGAGACGCTTGGCCTGGAACGCATCGGCCATTTCCTTTTCGCCGGGTCCTTGCGGCAACGCGGCGTAGCGGGCCCATTCCTTGTCTGCGCGTTCGCGCATCAATGTGCCGCGTCCAATTGCCGTTTCCGCCGCGGGCTTGCCGACCAGCAGGGCTGCTCGGTCGAAGCTGAGCCGCTCACGCGCGGTGAACATCTCCGCGTTGCCGGCGGAGACCGCGCTGGGCATTTCATTGGTGAAGAGGCTGCGCGTGGTTTGATTACCCAGGCTCATGCCCCACAGCCCCAAGCCGCCGATAACCACCAGCAACAGCCCCAAAAACGCCATGGCAATGCCGAGGCGGCCCTTGATCGTCGAAAGTATGTTCATGTCTCAGTTGTCTCGATACTGTTAGCAAGCGGCGGCGCACACCCGTGCCACGAGCGCAACCGGAGCCGGCAATGTTCCCCGACTCGTACCCTTTAACGGCAATCCCACCTGTCACTTGAGTAAACTGTCATAGCATCTGCTTATGCTGCATCGACAAGAATCCTTTCATTTCAATTATTCCGGAAATGAAAACCGGCCGGTTGCACTTTGAGAGGTAAGGGAGACGACGACATGGACATCACGATCTATCACAACCCGTTATGCGGCACGTCGCGCAACACGCTTGCGCTGATCCGCAATGCGGGGATCGAACCGAAGGTCATCGAGTATCTGAAGACGCCGCCCGATCGCGCCGCGCTGACCAGGCTCATTCAGGACGCGGGGCTTGGCGTGCGCGATGCGCTTCGCGAAAAAGAAGCTGTATTCGTGCAGCTCGAACTCGCCGATGCAACGCTGACCGACGAGCAATTGCTCGACGCCATGGTGGCGCATCCCATCCTGATCAATCGTCCGTTCGTGGTGACGCCTGAGGGCACGCGTTTATGCCGGCCATCGGAGAAACTTCTGGAGATTCTTTCGGCCGCGCAAAAAGGTCCGTTCGCCAAGGAAGACGGCGAACGGATCATCGATGAAAAAGGCAAGCTGGTTCGCTGAGCCGGCGGCAAGCTGGCTCGACACGCGGCCGCGCAGCTTAGTGGCGCGCGATATCGACCTGGTTGAGCAACGGTTCGCCGCGCACCATCCGGCGCACGTTTTGCGCAATCTGCGAGCCGATGGTATCCAGCGTGGAGATCGCCGCCATGTGTGGCGTGACGATGACTTTCGGGTGCTGCCAGAGCGGGTCGTCGGAAGGAAGTGGCTCGTTCGGGAATACATCCACCAGCGCGCCGCCGACCTGACCGCTGTCCAGTGCACTCAATAATGCTTCGGCGTCCAGATGTTCGCCCCGGCCGACATGAATCAGTTTCGTACCGGGGCGCAACTGCCTGAAAAGATCCGCGTTGAGCAGACCTCGCGTTTCGCTTGTCAGCGGCAGCAAACAAACGAGCGTATCGATACGTTCGAGGAAAGCAGGCAACGCGCCGCGGCCATTGAACGTTGCAACGCCAGGCAGGTGCTTGGGACTGCGCGACCAGCCCGCCACGGAAAAACCGGCGCGCAGCAAATCCAGCGCGACGCGCGAGCCAATCTCCCCCAGTCCCATCACACCGACGGTGCAATCGCTCGCACGCGTTTGCTCAGGCAACGTCCATGACGCGTGACGCTGATTGGCCAGAACCTGATCGAATCGACGATGAAAATGCAGCACGCCCCACATCACATATTCGCTCATGGCGCGCGCCTGATCGGGGTCGACCACACGGCATAGCGGAACCGCGGGAAAATGCGGATCGCAGAGAATGTTATCTACGCCAGCCGCCACGCCATGCACGAGCCTCAGATTCGGCAGCGAGCGCAACGCGCCGGCCGGAGGTTTCCAGCACACGGCCACTTGTGCGTCATTCGCTTCATGCGTACCGAATGCATGGACTTCGAGTTCCGGCGCCGCGGCGATGATCGCCGGAGCGAGCGGCGACATGTCGTAACCGCTGCTGATGAATACGAGCTTGGTCATGTGCGGATTTTGCGGATGATCACGAGCGGTAGTCGGGCTGCGTATCGGCGATGAGACGCAATGCCGCTTGCCATGCGAGTTCAGTAATGCCGTCCGCGCCCTCCGACTCGAACTGCCGCGCGGTCAGTTCACGGACATGTTCCGGAGGAAAGCGCAGTTGTGTGCCACCGGCCATGGCCTGGACCTGGGCCTGACACGCGCGCTCGAGGAAGTAGATTTCATGGAACGCTTGCGCGGCCGTAGCGCCCCCGGCCAGCAAGCCGTGGTTGCGCAGGATCATCGCTTTGTGCGAGCCAAGGTCTGCCACAAGGCGATCGCGCTCACCCAAGTCGAGCGCGATGCCTTCATAGTCGTGATAGCCCAGCTTGCCGTAGAACTTCAGCGCGTGCTGACTGATGGGGAGGAGCCCGTGCTCCTGCGCGGACACCGCCGTGCCAGCCGCCGTATGCGTATGCATCACAAACGCCAGGTCGTGGCGCGCCATATGCACCGCAGAATGGATGGTGAAGCCCGCCGCGTTGACCCTGAAAAGCTCGGGCATGTCGCGGGCGCGGTCATCGATCACCTTGCCCTGATAGTCGATCTTCACCAGATCCGATGCCCGCATTTCGTGGAACAGCACGCCATACCGATTGATCAGGAACGCGGGCTTTTCATCGGGCGAGCCGGGCAAGCGCGCGGTGATGTGCGTATCGATCATGTCGGTCATGCGGAAATGCGCAGCCAGCCGGTACAACGCGGCGAGGTCCTCGCGGACTTTCTGTTCCGTGGCGGGAGGCGAGTTCGGGGCGGTTTGCATGGTGGGGTCCTTGTCCTTGTGGCGCGTGCCCGACAGCTTAACGCCTGATCACACCCGGCAGCACGCAAAGCATTTCATACAGGAGATTGGCGCCGAGCAGCGACGTATTGCCAGTTGTGTCGTAGGGTGGCGACACCTCCACCAGATCGCATCCGATCAGGTCCAGCCCGTGGCAGCCCCGAATGATTTCCATGCCTTGAATCGTCGTCAGGCCGCCGATTTCCGGCGTGCCCGTACCCGGCGCCCAGGCAGGGTCGATACCATCGATGTCAAAACTCAAATAGACCGGGCCGCCCTCCACCTTGCGCCGCACTTCGGTCATCAACGGGTCGAGCGATTTGTGCCAGCACTCCTCCGCCTGCACGACGCGAAAACCTTGCCGCCGGCTCCAGTTGAAGTCGTCGGCGGTATAACCCTGCGCCCGCAAACCGATTTGCACCACGCGCTCGCAATCGAGCAGGCCCTCTTCCACGGCACGACGAAACGTCGTGCCGTGCGCGATCTTCTCGCCAAACATATGGTCGTTCACGTCGGCGTGCGCATCCACATGCACGAGCCCGATCTTGCCGTATTTCCGATGCATTGCACGCAGGATGGGAAGCGTGATGGTGTGGTCGCCGCCCAGCGAGAGCGGTTTGACATCGTGCTTGAGAATGCCGTCGTAATGCTCTTCGATGATGCGCACCGCGTCGAGCAGATTGAAGGTATTGATGGGTACGTCGCCAATATCCGCCACCGACAGCGAGTCGAACGGCGCCGCGCCGGTCGCCATGTTGTAAGGGCGGATCATGACCGACTCCGCACGAATGCCGCGCGGCCCGAAACGCGTGCCGGGGCGTAACGACGTACCGATATCCAGCGGCACGCCTATGAACGCGGCATCGAGTCCCTCGGCGGACTGCAGATGCGGCAGGCGCAGCATTGTCGCAATACCCCCGAAGCGCGGCATCTCGTTGCCGCCCAGCGGCTGGTGAAAGATCTTTTCCATGGTAAGTCCCTCGCAGTCATTCATCGAACAAGCATGCATCCAATTCTGAATGCGTGCGGCATGACGACAAAGTGCTGGTGCGAAATATTTAGTTCAGGTATTTCTAAAGTATCGGCGCGGCGCCTTTATCTGTCGCGGTTTTCATGGAGCTTGGTCGTGGCTACAGTCTTGCCTGAAGCACGCCTGCTGCGCATCTTTATCTGCGTGGTGCGGCATCAGGGTTTCGTCGCAGCGCAACAGGAACTGAATCTATCTACATCGGCCATCAGCACCTACATGAGCCAGCTTGAATCGCTGGTGGGCGTGGTGTTGTGTCATCGCGGGCGCGGCGGCTTCAGCCTGACGCCCAAAGGCGAAGAGTTTCATCAGGAAGCGTTGCGCCTGATCGGCGAAGTCGATGGCTTCGAGCGTTACGCCGCCGGCTTGCGCGGCGAGTTGCGCGGCAGCATCAAGCTGGGCGTGCTGGATTCAACGGTGAGCGACAAGGCCCTGCCCTTGTCCGAAGTCATCGGCGCATTCACGCGCGAACATCCCGCGCTGCATTTGCATCTGCATGTGCAAAGCCCGTACGAATTGCAGCTTAGCGTGCTGGGGAACCGGCTCGATCTTGCTATCGGCGCATTTCATCTGCGCATGAACGGGCTGGTTCATCACTCGCTTTATCGTGAGCAGCACTGGCTTTATTGCAGCGACACTCATCCGCTTTTCAACGAGCATCAGATACCGCACGAGACCATCAGCCAGCAACGGATGGTCGGCCGCGCTTACTGGAGCCAGACCGAGCTTGCGCGTCACGGCTTCAAGCGCAGCGAAGCCACGGTCGACAGCATGGAAGGACAGTTGATCCTCATTCTGTCGGGCGCGTTCATTGGCTTCTTGCCGGAGCATTATGCGCAGACATGGGTCGACAATGGCCGTTTGCGCGCGCTTGCACCGGCAGCATTTGGTTATCAGGCGCCATTTGGACTGATCCTGCGGCGCGGGCGCTCAAAGGAACCGCTGATCCAGAAATTCCGCGACACGCTCAAAGGATATCTGCCGCGGTAGATTTCAAGGCCGGCGAAGCCGGCACGGCTTGCTGCCCGCGTTCGACACCAATGAACCGGCGCACGCGTTCAGCACCACCTTGCAGACGGATGGCTTCCGGCGCGGCAGGCCCACTTTGTCCAGCAACGAGAACTATCGTGCGGTTACATCCGCACGCTTGCCTTGGCGTGATAGTGCGGTGCGAGCGTAAGGCTCTCAAGAAACCCGTCACTCCGACTTGCAGAGAACCGCAGTCGTGACAGGCGTTATTTCGTGCACGATCGCGTTGCTTCCCGCTTGATGCACGCGATCCCTGACGTCGTCGGGAGGGCCGGTCACCACGACGCCATAAGCGGAATCCGCGATGGGCGTGCCCTTGCCCTGCGCAAAAATGGGATCGTCCTTCTGGTAACCCAGCACCACGAAAACCTTGTAGTCGTAGGCCGTAAGCTTGACGCCATGCGCCGGCCGGAACGCATTGATGGAATTGGATTCGACGCGCATCGGCTTGCTCTGGATCTCGCCCCCGGCCAACAGCGCGCTGATAAACGTATGGCCCGACGATTTGCAATCGAGTTGTTCCTCGATCGCCTCGGCACGTGCAAGCACCGGCGACAGCACGAACAATGCTGTCGCAAACCCTGCCGCCGTTCTGAGAGACTTGGTGACACGCATCATCGGCCCCCGATGTTCGATCCTGCATTGACCCGCGGCAAATTTTCTTTCGCAAATTGCGACTGTACGCGCATGGCTGTTTAATTGCCTGACCGATATGGGAACCCCGAACCCGCATGACCGCTGTGCGCTTTCAAACCACGCTAACGTTTGCATCTTTTAGCGTATCGCGCCACCGGATTCAAAGTCCTTCCGCCACTGGAAAAAAAACCGGTCGAGATGTGCGCAAACCCTTTCAACGGCTCAAGTGTTTTGCT
>NZ_CAXTGZ010000388.1:0-5904 GCF_964243625.1 uncultured Caballeronia sp. | reverse complement strand
GTGAAGCCGCCCAGATCGATGATCTGCTGGTCGAAAAATGCGCGCAGCCGGTTCAGCAAACTGATCGACGACGAGTACGACACCTCGCGCATATCGGCGAGATTCGGCGGCAGCGACGTCAACGCAAGGCCGCTCTCGTGATGCGAGAGCGCGGTATGCACGAAGGTCTGGTCGAAGCGGCGCAGGTTGCGCACGGCATCGACGAAATTGAATTCGCTTTGGGTGTCGAGCAGCACGGAACTGTCGGCGGCGGGAATGCCGAGGTCGAGCAGCGCCGCAGTTTTCAACGCAGTGACATCGCGCTTTTGCAGCTTGACCGCGAGGTTTGCGGCCAGCGTGCTGACGCCCACGCCTATACGCGCGCCGAGTAGCACCGTAATTTTTCCGTGGCGGTTCGCGGTGCGCTGGGTTTGCGCAGACAGGCTCGCCTGTTCCAGCAATTGCTGCGTGATCCGGGCTGCTTCTGCGGGATCGCCATCCATATCGATGAAATCACGCACGCCTGCGCGCAGCGCTGCAACCGCGCTGTCGGAGCCTTGCAGCGATCCCAGCGCGACGATCGCGAGGCCCGGAAAGGCATCGCGCACGGCGGCGGCCATGGCTGTTGCGCTTTCCGCGCTTGCCTGAGGCGCTTCGAGCGGCGCCCGTCCGAAGTCGATAAAAACCAGCGACGTGCCAAGTGCCACGATCTTGGGTACGAGCGCAACCGGATCGAATGGCACATGTTCGATCTGGCCCAACGTCCCGAGCGCACGCGTGAGCCACGCACGTCGTCCTGCATCCGCGCAGACGCACAGGAAGCGCGTGTTTTGCACCCGCGTTTCGACCTCAGTCAAGGAAAGTACTCTCGCGTTCATCGCGCGCACCTCTGCTGGTTTCCACCGCTGGAATATCTCTGCCCTTGCGCTTCATTTTGAAAATCCCGGCGCCATATCGCTCGATGCCACACCGCCCATGAACGAGCGCCACACCGGTCCGTCGCGCTGCTCGGATTGCTCGCCTGGCGTGCCGGGCAGCGGCGCGCCCTTGGCTATCGGCGAGACCAGGTGCGGCGTCACGACGATCACCAGCTCGCGATCGTTTTGCGTGTATTGCAGAGTCTTGAAGAACGAACCGATGATCGGAAGATCGCCGAGCATCGGCACCTTGTCGACGTTCGACATCGTCTCGCGATCGATGAGACCGCCTATCACGTAGCTCTCGCCATCGCCGAGCTCGACGGTTGTATCGGCGCGCCGCGTGGTGATCGCAGGCACCGAAATGCCGTTGATGGTCAGCGCGTGCTGGAAGTCGAGCTGGCTCGCTTCAGGCGCTACCTTCAGCGCGATGCGATTCGCTCCAAGCACGGTCGGCGTGACCGTCAGGCCGATCCCGTACGGCTTGTAGATGATGCTGATCGTGCCGAGCGTCTGCGGCACCGGCACCGGGATCTCGCCGCCCGCGAGAAAACTCGCGCTCTGCCCGGACAACGCGACGAGCGTCGGTTCCGCCAGGACTCGGGCGAGATTGTTCGACTCCAGCAAGCTCAGGTTGGCGAAGATGCCGCGCGTGCCCAGGTTCACGATGAGGTTGAAAGCGCTGCTCATCGGCGACGCCGACTGGACTTGCAGGTTGGTGGTCGCGCCGCCCGTGTAAGACGTCAGCGATGTCGGTGAGAAGCTGCCGAATGCAAACGCGTTGTTTTGCTTGAAGAGGTTAAAGCCTGCTTGCTTCAGCACCGACTTGCTGAACTCGACGACCTTCACGTCTACCTGGACCACGGGGCGCACGGCCACCGTGGATGCATCGTAGACGCCTCCGCCTTTAGTTGCGCTTGCGGCTGCATCGGACGATCCATCGTCCTGCTTTCCAGCGTCTTTCGAGTCGGAGCCAGCCGCGCCGTCCGCGGACTTACCTATCGCATCCTTCGCCACCGCCAGCGCCCGCTGATGCGATTCCACGTTCGCAGCAGACCCGGTGAGAACCGCCGTGCCACCCAGCACATCAACCGCCGGTGTATCGCTGCCAAGCAACTCGCGCGCGGCCTGCGTGGTGACGTTGACAGTGAAGGTGCGCGGCTGCGTGTTGCCCTTCTCCCACAGCATCATTTCCGTGCGTCCCGCGCTTTTCCCGACCAGCAACAAGCCGCTGTTGACGCCGCCGCTGCTCTTGAGCCAAAGAACATCGGCAACTGCGGGGTCCCCCACTGCGACGCGTTGCAACGCGTGCCCAGGCGCGATCTGCCGCTGTGCGCCAACCGCGATATCGAGCACGCGGGGAACAGGTTCCGGTGCGTTGTCCGCGCTCGTGGCACGTGCGGTTTTTGCATCGACCATGCCTCCCGGCGCAACAGCGCACAGACAGGCCAGCATGGCGAACAGCATTCCCCGCATGCTGCAAGCACACCGCCCTCGAACAGAACCTTTGGTTTTCGTCATTTTTTATATCGACTGCGTACTGCGTTGTCGCCACACGGCGGCATGGCCCCGAACTTCCCTTACTTATTCGCACTTCTAACCACATTAACGTCACACGCAATGCTTTTCAGTAGGCAATCTTTTCCCTATGCGAGCCGCGGATCAATTCCAGATCGTTCGATGCCGCCTGAACCCGAGGCGTCTTGAAAGCCGCTGTGGCCGGCACCGGCGGCGACGAGGGCATTTGCTTCGGCGGTTGCGCTCCAGTCCCGCCCGCAAGCGCCTGCAACGACAAACCCGCGGCTGCGCGTCCTTTGCCGTCGTTCGTAATCCTGAGCGATGCCAGAAGCGGCGCCATCGCTGCAGGCTCTGTCACGTCGTTATCGGCGGGATTGCGCAGCGCGAGAACCAGGCGGCCGGCGCCTTCAGCAAGCGTCAATGCATCGATGTCGGCCGTGCGCACCGCCAGCACCGCGGTCCGTGCCCCGCCACCGGCGCTCGAGGCGCGCGTTGCGTTCGACGCGGCATCAGCGCTATCCGATGTACCGGGCAGCGTGGCATCGCCGAAACTCAGTACACGTACCCTCGACAACAAAAGTCGCGCCTGCGTGGCCGCGACCTCGGCGTCGGTGCCGGGACCCGCGCTCATATCGCGCTTGAGCATGAAAAACACATCGACGAAATTGCCCGGCCGCACGCGATTGCCTACGGCGTTACCTTCGTCGATGCGCACCGCGACAGCCCGCTCGCCGGGTGCAATGGCATCGGCGAGTCCGGTTGTGAGGCTGGCTTCGGTGAGCGTCGTGTTCGCGGTGATTGCAGTGAGCGGCACGCGCCCGACCAATGGCGCGGCATCGCCGAACTCGCTTGCTCCGCGCGATGGCGCCATGCGCAGGCTTAGCGCATCGGCTTCGATGGGTTTGCCGGCGGGCAGGTCACGCGCGGCCACAACTACTGGAAAGTTTGCCTGCCCTTGCACGATGGGCGCAACCGGCGCCGGCGCGCGCCGCGAAAGCGACCACGCAAAAACGCCAAGCAGCACGGCAAGTGCAAAAAGACATCCAGCGAGGATACGAGTGAAATTGGCCATGTGATGTTCGTTCCGGACGCGTCGGCGCTCAGAACAGGTTCTCCGGGTTCAGTTGCACCATGGCGTTCGCGGTGAGCGTGGTTGGCGTCGGCAATCCAATGAGCGGCAATACAGGCACGAGCGGCTTGCCCGCGTAGTCGTAGTTGAGCGTGACCTGCACGCATTGCATCGATGCATCGAACGTACAGGGCGCGTAGGTTGCCGTGCACGGCGTAGTCGTCGCGAGCCAGTTCACAAGTCCGGTCGCCGTGGCACACGCAGCGCTTGCACGCAGCGTGAGTGCGCTTGCTGCACTGTTCGCATTCGGCTGAAACTTAAGCGCAGCGCGTGCCCCTTCAGATGCCGCAAGCGCAAGCGATTGCTTCGCGACGAAGATGATGCTGTACGTCACGATCGCGTAAAAGATCAGGAAGAACAGCGGGAAGATGAGCGCGAACTCCACGGCCGTGCTGCCGCGTTGCCGCCGTTGTCTGGACACGTTTCTATTGGGATGTTTCATCGCGCGGCCCCGAGTGCATGCAGCGTGAAACTGCCCAGCGCCGACACCGCGAGCAACGCCGCATAGGGCGTCGCGCGGCGGCCACCGACCATGAAGGTCGCGTGACGTGCACGCTTTTTGTTATTGCCATCGGCGCCAACGAGATGCGCCGTGGCGCTTAGGCTGGATTTGATCGCGGCTGGCACGATCAGGCATAGCGCGTGAATGCCGGCAAAGACGCTTGCAGCGATCCACAGCCCAAGCAACGCATGCAGGCCGCACCACGCGCCCAGCGCGGCGAACACCTTTACGTCGGCGGCGCCCATCACGCCCATCAAATAGAACGGCAAGAGCGCGACCAGCCCGGCTAGCACTCCGAATGCAGCGTCTTTGAACGCGATATGAAATGGTGAATAACCACTCGCCGCAAGTGCGCACGCAAGCACCACACCGACTATAACGAGCCCGTTTGGAATGCGGCGCCAAAAGCAATCGAATATAACGACTGCGAGTGCCCAGCTAACGAATAACGCGGCGTTAATCACAATATTGAATCGCTAACGCCAGGCACGCGTTTCCTACCGATTGCGGTTTAAGGCATTCGATTGAAAAGCATGGCGACACTACCGCGCATAGCCAAGCTCCACCTGCGTAGATGCGAATAAACGCGGCGACAGGCAGGACCTTGTATATACCGGCGGACCGCCAATATATACAGGAGCCGATACGCAATAAAGATGTGGCGCTCTAAGCCTGGCGGCGCGAAGCCTCAGTTGTTAAAGCGCCTTGCTTATAGCAGAGAAGGTATTTGTGAGCGCTGTTGTCAGCGGCGCTAAAGCTAGAACCAGCGCCGCAGCGATGATGCCGGCAATGATCCCGTATTCGATCGCTGTGACGCCGCGTTCGTCGCGGGAAAAACGTTTGATGAAGTTCGACATGATGTTGCCCTCGGATATTTTTTAATGGCCATTTAAGCAAGTGTTCCGGCATTTTGGTGGATCGTAGCCCGCGGGTTCTCTCTTCCCCGCAGTCATGTGTCCGTATGCCTTGTTGCGCGTCTTTGCGCGCTGGTTCACTCGCTGCTTCTCTCAGGTTCTAGATATGTAATCGATGTAGCCTCCATCAGTCCGGATGTTAAATGATGCATCCATGAAACGATTTATAGCTGAACGCTATCTCGAAATCAACGGGTACGCGCAATAAATTCATTAGTTGATACCCTTGATCGGTAAGCATAGTGCAACAACAACACTTTTCGCTCAAAGGTTTGGCGTCGTTTGTAAAATTCAGTGCCTCTTCTTTCAGTGCGTTGTTAGCGTTCTCTGAATTAGCGATCTTTCTATTACGCTTTCCGACTTTGTAATGTGTCGTAATGAAAGACGGTTCACTATCTAGTTAACGGCCGGTTTGACGCCGGCTGGAGCCTAGCCAGTAGTGCAGTTACTCCAGAAAACAAGCGTCGCCGCGATTTTTAATGACCACAGCGAAACGTGTTACGTCCGCGTCCGTAACGGCATCGGTCGCACGTTACGTTACGTGACACGTTACGTTGCACACAACGCGTGGTGCCTTGATCCTGCCACCTCCCCGCAAAGCCCCACCCCGCCTTGTACCATCTGGTTAACCCGGCCACATTTCGACGTACATCACACGGCTCCATTCAAAATGGCACGCGTCCTGCAATAAGACGATGGCAGTTCAAACACAAAACTAAATACCATCCGAGGGCGTTATGAAGACCGCACACAATCGCACGGGCGCATTGCGCGTCACCATTTTCACCGCTGCTATCGCGACCATGCTGACGCTCGGCGCATGCGGCGGGTCAGGTTCCACCAGCAAACAACTTGGCAGCTCCGGCTCGACCGGCGCAATCCCCACCACCGGTGGTGACGGAAGCACATCGGCGGGCACCGGCGGCGACGGCAGCACATCGGCAG
>NZ_CAXTGZ010000387.1:0-5905 GCF_964243625.1 uncultured Caballeronia sp. | reverse complement strand
TGCGCCCTGAAATTGCCGCATGAGTTGCTGCATAGAGGGCTCTCGAGCCGTTTGCCGCATGCATCAATGTCGTTTGGAAACAGAAGAGGTTTGAGATGAGTAGAAATCACCGCAGTCATTATCTGGGCGCGGAAGAGAAGGCACGCATCGAGATCATCCCGATGATCGACATCATGATGTTCCTGCTGGTCTTCTTCATGCTCGCCACGCTCAAGATGATCCAGGGTGCGGGCATCAAGCTGGACCTGCCGCAATCCAGTACCGCCGAAGCGTTGCAGCAGACCATCAAGGTATCGATCGGCGTGACGAAGACCGACGAGCTTTACCTGGACGCGAAGCCCATCACGCCCGACGAACTCACCACGCGCCTGAAGGGCCTCGTGAGCGATTCGAAGAAAGTCGATGTCGCCATCTCCGGCGACGAAGGCACGAGCTACAAGAACATCATCCACGTGATGGACCTGGTGCGCGCGGCCGGTATCAGCTCTGTAGCACTGGCGACGAATCCGACGACATGAACGCTCCCGTACATCTGGTCAGCACGCCTCGCGTGCCTCTGGACGGGGCGCTGTGGGCGTCGAAGGGAGCATCGAAAGACGGCAAGGTATCGATGAAAGTCGCGGTCGGCGCCGCGTTGCTCGTCGAACTGTTGCTGATTGCCGGTCTCTCGCACGTGAACTTCACCCCTGACGCGCCGCCGCCGCCGAAAGAACTGCGCGTGCGCATGGCGCCACCGCCGCCTCCGCCACCGCCGCCGCCCGAGGTGAAGAAGCTCGAGCCGCCGCCGGCTCCCACGCCGCAAAAGCCGGTGCCGAAGAAGGTCGAGCCGAAGCCGTTGCCCACGCCCAAGCCGCCGCCGGCCAAACCGTCGCCCGCGCCGAAGGAAGCGCAGATCCCGGCTGCAGCGAATCCGTCCGCCAACGCGCCTGCCGTGGCCACCACGCCGACCAACTCGCCGCCAAGTCCGCCAGTGGCCGCAACGGGCGCCGCGCCTGTCGCGCCGCCTGCGTTGCATGGTGTGGTGGATGGCCGTGGACACTGCCAGTCCGTGCAGCCGCAGATTCCGCGCAAGGCGCTGCAGGACGGCATCTCGGCTGACGTGATCGCGCATCTGACGATCAATCCGGACGGCAGCGTGGGCGCCGTGAAGATCGTGAAGACGACGCCGCCGACTTCGGTCTTCAACGAAGCCGTCACGACTGCAGCCAAGGCGTACAAGTGCGAGAAGAACGCCGAGCCGTATGTTGGCGAGGTGACCTTCTCGTTCAAGACCGCGCCGAGCAGCGACGACGAATGACGGTCTTCATGCGCGTTCGCCGGATCTGATTCATCACAAAGTTGAACCAAACCTTCGGCATGTCCCGCTCAGTGTGTGAGACATGCCGAAGGCCGCTGCAACCGCGAGTGGTCACTGATCATCGGCCATTGGCGGCAAGTCATGAATTCCGGGAGTTTCCTTGATGTTTTTCGCTTCGTCCGTTTCTTCATCCGTTCTTCCTGCGCGCCGGTCGTCCACTTTATTGGCCGCGTGTCTCTTCAGCGCCGCAATCCTCCCCAGTCTCGCCAGCGCGGCCATCATCCCGCCCGGCACGCAACTCGCCGCGAAGCAGGAGTTGGTGCGCAACAATGGCAGCGAAGTCGAGACGCTCGATCCGAACGTCGCTGAATCCGTGCCGGCCAATAACGTTACGCGGGATCTCTTCGAAGGCCTGACTGCTGTTCGCTCCGACGGTGAAACGGTACCCGGCGTCGCCGAGAAGTGGGAAATGAAAGACTCGACCACGTGGATCTTTCATCTGCGAAAGAACGCGAAGTGGTCGAACGGCGAACCAGTCACGGCGGGAGATTTCGTTTTCAGTGCCCAGCGGCTCGTCGATCCAAAAACCGCATCACCATATGCGAACACGTATGGCATGTTTCTGCTGAACGGCACGGAAATCGTCGCGGGCAAAAAGCCGGTCGCATCGCTTGGTGTGACGGCGATCGACGCGAATACGCTGCAGATAAGGACCCCGTACCCGGTGCCGTTCCTGCCTGACCTGATGACCAACACGAACTTCGGCCCCATCAACAAGGCCGCGATGGAGAAGAACGGCAAGGACTGGACGAAGCCGGGCAAGCTCGTCAGCAACGGCGCGTTCATGCTGAAAGACTGGCAGGTGAACAACCGGCTCGTGCTCGCGAAGAACCCGAATTACTGGAATGCCGGCTACGTACAACTGAACCAGGTGACGTACCTGCCTATCGAAGATGAGAACACCGACGTAAAGCAGTACGAGTCGGGCGGCAACGACTGGGTTTACCAATTGCCCTCTGGCACGTTCGCCCGCTACAAGCAGGAGTATCCGAACGAGATGCGCGCGGCGCCCATGCTCGGCTTGCGCTACTACTCGTTCAACAACAAGGACCCGTTGTTGAAAGACGTACGCGTGCGCAAGGCGTTGTCGATGGTCATCGATCGCGACATCCTAGCGCAACGCGTCACGGCCGATGGCCAGATCCCGGCGTATGGCGTGATTGTAAAGGGCGTGAAGGGCGCGGACGTGAACGCCTACGACTGGGCGTCATGGCCCATGGCAAAGCGCGTGGAAGAGGCCAAGAAACTGTTGGCCGAAGCGGGCGTGAAGCCTGGCACCAAGCTGCAGTTCGCGATGAACACCAGCGAATATCACAAGAAAATGGCGATCTTCGCGGCGTCGGAATGGAAGAGCAAGCTCGGGCTCGATACCGACATCCAGGCCATGGAATTCAAGGTCTTGCTGAAGAAGCGCCATGATGGCGATTACCAGATTGCGCGCAACGGCTGGGTTGCCGACTACAACGACGCCAGCACGTTCCTGACTCTGGTTCAGTGCGGCTCGGAGCAAAACGACAATCAGGCCTGCAATCCGAAAGCCGATGCGCTGATGCGTGAAGCATCGAACTCCACCGATCCCGCTACGCGCCTGAAGCTGCAAACGGAAGCAGGCAAGGTTGCAATGGAAGACTATCCCATGCTGCCGCTCCTGCAATACACGCTCGTGCGCCTCGTGAAGAGCTACGTGGGCGGTTATTCCACGAAGAATCCGATGGACCACTACCGCAGCGAAGACCTGTACATCATCAAGCACTGAGCCCGAACCCGTCATGAACGATTCGCATGAACCCTTGAAGGGCGCGCTGTGGGCGTCCGCGCACGCGGAACACAAACATCAGCCGATGGGTGTGTTCATCGCGGCGGCGGTCGTCGTGACGGTGTTGATGATCTACGGCCTCACGCATGTGAACTTTGCGCCTGTGCAAGCGCCGCCCAAGGAGATGCGCGTGACCATGGCGCCACCGCCACCTCCGCCACCGCCACCGCCGCCGGAAGTAAAGAAGATCGAGCCGCCGCCTGCGCCCACGCCGGTTGAAAAACCGAAGCCGACGCCGGTCAAGCCGAAACCGTTGCCGACACCGAAGCCGCCTCCCGCGAAACCCGCGCCGGCGCCGAAGGAAGCGAACATTCCTGCCGCGGCCAATCCCTCGCCCAACGCGCCTGCGCTCGCGACGGCCCCGGCGAATACGACGCCTGCAGCGCCTGTTGCCGCAGCGGCTGCGCCGACTCCCGCGCCTGCGCCGGGCTTGCATGGCGTGGTCGATGGACGCGGCCACTGCCAGTCCGTGCAGCCGCAGATTCCGCGCAAGGCGCTGCAGGACGGCATCTCGGCGACGGTGACGGCGCGTCTGTCGATAGGTACCGACGGGCAGGTCAGCGACGTCAAGATCATGCGCGTTTCGCCACCCACGTCCGTCTTCAACGATGCGGTGATCGCGGCCGGCAAGGGCTATAAATGCGAAAAGAACCCCGAGCCGTATGTTGGCGAAGTGCAGTTCTCGTTCAAGACAACCGCGAGCGACGATGAGTAAAGCAGTAAGGCTGGTGACGCTCGCGCTCGGCGTGATGTTCATGGCACAGGGGGCGCTCGCGCGTCCATCGATAGCGCAATACGACGAGCCGAAATATCCGGCGGGCTTCACGCACTTCGACTACGCGGACCCCGACGCGCCGAACGACGGCGACATCGACTTCCAGAATTACGACGAGCTGCAAAGCTACGATTCCATGAATCCGTTCCTGATTCGCGGCGCGCCTGCGCCCGACCTCAAGAACCTCATGTTCGATACGTTGATGCAGCGAAGCTGGGACGAGCTGGCGTCGGAGTATCCGTTGATAGCCGACGACGTGAACGTCGCGCCCGATGGCAAGTTTGCGGCTTTTCACATCAACCCGAAGGCGCGTTTCTCGAACGGTGACCCGATCACCGCCGCCGACGTGAAGTATTCATACGACACGCTTGCGAGCAGCCATGTCTCGCCCATCTTCAACTCGCAATTCGCCAACATCACGAAGGCGACGGTGGTTGATCGTCTTACCGTGCGGTTTGATTTCAAGGAAGCACGCCGCGACGCGCCACTGATTGCGGGCGACCTGTGGGTGTTCTCGCCGAAGTGGGGCATGAAGCCGGACGGCACGCGTCCTTCGTTCGACAAGATTGCGACCGATCCACCGCTTGCGAGTGGCGCTTACCTGATCGAGCAGCGCAAGAACGACAAGCAGATCACGTACGTGCGCAACCCGGACTACTGGGCCGCCGACCTGCCGGCGCGCCGTGGCATGTACCACTTCAAACGCATCACGTTTCGCCTCTTCACCGATCACTACACGTCGCTCGAAGACTTCAAGGCGGGGCACACGGACATGCGGGTGGAATATTCGTCGGGTACGTGGGCGCGAAAATACGTCGGTAAGAACATCGCTAACGGATCGCTGAAGAAAGGTCTCTTTCCCGATGGTCCCGCGCAGATGCAGGGCATTTTCATGAACACGCGCAGACCTCAGTTCGCCGATCCTCGCGTGCGTCGCGCGCTCACGCTCGCGTTCGATTACGAGTGGCTGAACCGGCTGACGTTCTACGGGCAATACCGGCGGACAGGCAGTTACTTCCAGGACAGTCCGTTCGGTGCGACCGGCGTGCCGGACGCGAATGAACTGGCGTTGCTCGAGCCGTATCGAGCGGAACTTCCGGCGGCCGTGTTTGGCCCGATGCTCAGGCAACCCGACACCACGCCGCCCCATTCGATCCGTGCGAACCTGCGCGAAGCGCAGGCGCTGCTGAACGAGGCAGGCTGGAATTATCGCGACGGTGCGTTGCGCGATGCAAACGGCACGGCCATGTCGATCGAGATCATGGACGATCAACCCGGCATGGACGGCGTGATCATGCCTTTCGTGCAGCAGTTGCAAACGCTCGGTATCCAGGCGCATATGCGTGAACTCGACAGCGCGCTATACGGCAAACGCATGGACGCGTTCGACTTCGACATGACCACCTATATCTATTCGCCGGTGACCATTCCGGGCGGCGAACTGACGCGGCGTTTTGGCAGCGCGGCGGCAGCGCAACCCGGTTCGGAAAATTTCCCCGGCGTGAAATCGAAAGCCGCCGATGCGATGATCGATGCCGCGCTCAAAGCCAATACGCTCGCCGATCTGCAGACCGCCACGCACGCGCTCGACCGTATCCTGATCAACGGTTATTACATCGTGCCCGAGTACTATGCGCCGAATACGCGCGTGGGATACAAGGCGCGCATGGGGTTCCCTTCAGTCCTGCCGAAGTCGTACTACGCCGAGGACTGGCTGCTCGATTACTGGTTCGTGAAGCCGGTGCCGGCAACCAGCGCCCCAACACATTGAGATTGCCGTGGCCGCTTATATCCTGAGACGTCTGTTGCTGATGATCCCCACGCTGATCGGCGTGGTCACGCTCACGTTCGTGGTCACGCAGTTCGTGCCGGGCGGTCCGGTCGAACAGATGATGAGCCAGTTGCGCCACGGCGCGACCCATGGCGGCGAGGCGGGCGGAGGCGGCGGTTATCACGG
>NZ_CAXTGZ010000386.1:0-5915 GCF_964243625.1 uncultured Caballeronia sp. | reverse complement strand
CACGGGGCACATCTGGGACGGCTATTTCACACTGGTCAACGGTAGCACGTGGAAGAGCATGCCCGAATCGCTGCAGCAGATCGTGTCAAAAAACTTCGCCGATGCCGCGGTTGCAGAGCGGGCAGAGATCCGCCAACGCACGGTCGCAGCGCGCAAGCACGTGCAGGATAAGGGCCTGATCTTCAACGATGTGGATCGCGACGCCTTTCGCAGCGCGCTGCGCAAGAGCGGCTTTTACGCAGAGTGGAAGGCAAAGTTCGGTCCCGAAGCCTGGGCCGCGCTTGAAAAAGCCACGGGGCCGCTCGCATGAATACATCACCGAAGAGCCTGTTGTCCGAGGTCCCCGACGTCGAAGCAGTGCTCGCCGACTTTGTTGCCGGGCTCACGCTCGACGGACTCGCCCCCGCGATTGTTCAGAAGGCGCGTTTATGCCTGACTGATGGCATTGGGGCGTCGATGACGCTCGTGCGATCCCAGGAGGCGCTTCATGCACTGGCGTCATTGGGTGGCGCGCGGGTGGACTCTCGCGCGCTCGTGCTCGGGGTCCCGCGGCGCGAGCGCGCGGCCGATGCCGCATTCGTCAACGCGATCGCTGCTGCGGCGACCATCCGCACAGACACCCACGCGCCGAGCGCCAGCCATCCGGGCATGGTCGTGTTGCCGGTCGTGCTCGCACTCGGTGAAGAATGTGGCGCTTCGGCAAGTGATCTGCTTTGCGCGATCGTGGCCGGATACGAAGTCTCAATTCGCCTCGGACTGGCCTTGGTGACTCCGGCGGTCTCTCGCATTTTCCGGCCTACAGGACTGACTGGTGCGGTCGGTGCGGCGGCTGCCGGCGCACGTGTGCTCGGCCTTGACACTCATGCGACGCGCGCGGCGATGGCGCTGGCAGCTAACACCGCGTCGGGTCTGAACGAATGGGCACGCGCTGGCACTTCGGAACACGTCTTTCACGCCGGGACGGCGGCGCGCAATGCAATCGTCGCAGTGGAGCTCGCACGCGCCGGTGCGCAGGCGGCTCCACGCAGCCTCTCGGGCCTTGCGGGCCTCCTCGCAGCCTACGGCGCCATTGAACGCGCCGGGGTGCTAACTGACCAGCTGGGCAAGCGCTTTCACATGCTCGACGTGATTCATAAGCTCGCACCCGCATGTATTTTCGCTCAGGCACCATGCCAGGCCGCGCTCAAGTTGGCACTCCAGGACCGCATCACGCCGGAGGAAATCGCCCGCGTCGACATCGGCGTTGCGGGCGTCGCAGCCGTATTCCCCGGTTGTGATTTCTCGGGACCGTTCTCGAATCCAGCCGCAGCGCAGCAGAGCATCCAGTTCGGTGTCGCCAGCGTGTTGTGTGCCTCTGCAATCGACGAAATACATTGGGCTCAGCCGCGCAACCTGCAGGTCAACGAACTGGCGACCCGCTGCCATGTCACCGTCGATCCTGGGATCGACGCTGGCTATCCTCAACGTCTGGGCGCCTCGATCAGCGTACGAACAATAAATGGAGAGACGCTGCGCGACAGCGTCCCTGATGCGACGCCAATGAGCATGCAGGCCATTGAGGCACGCTTCACAAACGATGCTCGGCCATTGCTTGGGGAAGAGGGTGCCACGCGGCTACTCGAAGCCATCCGGACACTTGGTTCGCGGTGCTCTTCACAGTCCTTGTTCGAGCAGCTGGCGGAGCGACCCCTGCAGGGCTGCACCGGCATACCTGCCCACTCTTCCATCAGTTGAACGCATACCTTCCTAAAGCCATGACGACTTCCTCTTTACATCCTACCGTCGCACCTGATGCCCCCGCCCGGCCCGACGGCCCCCTGCGCGGGCTCAAGGTCCTCGAACTTGGTCACTTCATCGCTGCTCCTTTCTGCACGCGCATGCTTGCCGATCAAGGCGCCGATGTCATCAAGGTGGAGGCGCGGGGCGGCGAACCATTGCGCAACTGGGGTCTGAGTTCGAACGGAAAGTCGATCATTTGGTCGCTGCACAATCGCAACAAACGGTGCATCACGCTCGACATGAAAAACCCCGCCGCCCAGCCGGCGATTGAAGGCCTCATTCGCTGGGCGGATGTAGTGGTCGAGAATTTCCGTCCCGGCCAGCTGGAAAAATGGGGCTACGGCTATGAAGCAATGCAGACGCTGAACCCTCGAGTCATTCTGTGCCGCATTTCGGGCTACGGGCAGGACGGTCCTTATCACACGCGTCATTCCTTCGGCGCGGTCGGAGAGGCGATGGGTGGTCTGCGCTACCTCACGGGCTACCCGGCCGAGCAGACCCCGTTGCCCCCGGTGCGCACTGGGGTGTCGATCGGCGATGACCTCTCGGCGCTCTATGCGGTCGGCGGCATCCTTGCAGCGGTCTACGAGCGCGACGTAGCGGGCACGGGACGCGGCCGGCAGATTGACGTGGCTCTTTACGAGGGCGTCTTCAGCATGCTGGAAGGCATTTTGCCCGAGTACGGAACGCTCGGCGTTGTACGCGATCCGCAGGGTTCGGCCATGCCAACAGCCGTGCCATCGGACACCTATCGCACCGCCGACGAGCGCTGGCTCGTCATTGCGGGCAACTCGGACGCGATCTACAAGCGTCTTTGCAAGATCATCGGCCGGGAGGACATGGCCGAAGACCCAGAGTATCGAACAAACAGCGACCGCATTCGCAACCGCGCGAAGGTCGACGCGGCGATCGCTACGTGGGTGGCTACGGTAAGTGCGGCCGAAGGAGATCGCATCCTCAACGACGCCGGGGTTCCGGCGACACGTGCCTACACCGTTAGAGACTGCGCCGAAGACCCCCACTTTCGCGCGCGCGACATGATTGTCGAAATCGACGATCCACTTATCGGAAAGACACTCCATCCAGGAATTGTCCCTCGCTTTGACGCGAACGGTGCGGTGGGCCGCATCGCCTGGCCCGGACCGGACATCGGTGCGCATAACGAGGAAGTCTTTGGACATGACCTGGGAATGAGCTCCGATCAAATCAACACCATGAGAAAGGAAGGTGCCGTATGAGCCATATCGAAATCGTTGACGTCGCTCCGCGCGACGGGCTGCAGGGTCTTCATGACTTCGTGCCAACGCAGCGCAAGATCGAATTTATTCACAAGCTCGCTTCCGCAGGATTCCAGCGCATGGAGGTTACGTCTTTCGTAAGCCCCAAGCACGTCCCGCAGATGGCCGATGCGGCTGAGGTCGTTGCCGGACTTGGCGATCTGCCAGGATTGGTCAAGATGGCGCTAGTGCCCAACGCACTGGGTGCTCGTCGCGCGCTTAAGTCCGGTGTTCGCAGTCTGATTTTTGTCATCTCGATGACCGATGCGCACAACATGAGTAATGTGCGTCGCACGACGCAAGCTTCAATCGACGACCTTTCGGCGTTGACGGAAGAGCTTTCGGACACGGACGTCGAACTGCGCGTCGGCCTTGGAACTGCATTTCACTGCCCGTTCACCGGCCTGGTGGATGAGCGGCAGGTGCTTGAAAATATTCAGCGCATTCTGAAGATACGCGACAACATCGAGTTCGCTGTCAGCGACACCACCGGCATGGCCACGCCCGACCACGTGCTGAGCCTGTGCAAGAGTGCGATCTCGTTATTCGGAGGTACGGGCACTTGGAGCTACCACGGGCACGACACGGCTGGGTTTGGCCTCGCCAACGTGCTGGCAGCGATCGAAGCGGGCATCACATCCTTCGACGCCTCTGCCGGCGGACTCGGCGGATGCCCATTCGCACCTGGAGCCACAGGCAATATCGCGACTGAGGACATCGTTCATCTGCTGCATCGAATGGGCATGAAAACGGGCATCGATCTTCCGACTCTGCTGGAAGCGGCCGATATGGCCGTCGAGATCTCCGGTGCCCCAACGGGCAGTCACGCACGCGGGCTGCCGCGCGAACGCCTGATTGCACTGGAACAAGGCGCTGCGGCCGCGGCGACGGCTTAAGGAGCAGACGACATGCCCCGTTTCTCCGCAAATATTTCGATCCTCTTCTGCGAGCTTCCATTCATTCAGCGGTTCGCCGCGGCCAAAGAGGCCGGTTTCGCAGCGGTCGAATGCTGGTTTCCTTATGAGCACGGTCTCGAAGAGATCGCTGGCCTGTTGCGTGATCTCAAGCTCGAGATGGTCGGCATCAACACCGCTCACGGGGGGGCGCTCGATTGGGGATTGGCAGCGCTGCCCGGTCGTGAGCGGGACTTTCTGGAGTCTCTCGACCAGGCCCTCGATTGCGCGGTCCGCTTCGGCAGCTGCGCGGTCCATGTCATGGGTGGGCTCGCGGGCGCGATCCCGCGCACCGAAGCGTGGCGCACCTATGTGGCGAACCTGGAGCTGGCTGTGCGTCGCGCCGAGGGTAGCGGTGTGCAACTGCTGATCGAGCCACTCAATAGCCGCGATCGACCAGGCTATATCTTGCACTCGGCCGATCAGGCAAGCGAATTGATCGATCATACCGGCCTAGGCGCGCTCAAGATCATGTTCGACTGCTATCACGTCCAGGTCGAGGAGGGCGACCTTGTCACTCGCTTGCGTCGTCACTGGGAAAAGATCGGCCATATCCAGATTGCATCGTCGCCCGATCGCACGGAGCCGGGAACTGGCGAGATCGACTTCGCCTTCGTCTTTGACGAAGTTGACCGACTCGGGTGGAAGGGGTGGATCGGTGCAGAGTACCGGCCGAGCTTAAGCACGGGCGAGAGATTTCATTGGATGAATAGTGCGTCCGCTTCCGCGGCTCGCCGCTCCCTGACATGAGCTCCGCTGCCAATCGTCCGTTGTTGCTCGGCTGCATCGCCGACGACTTCATCTGTGCCATCAACCTGGCCAACAATCTTGTTCGCGCAGGTATGCGCGTATTGCAGACCGTTGGTGTGCCTGTCGGCCCTCCGGCAAACGGAGCGGATCCCATAGCCGCCGCGTTTAAATCGCGCACCACCGCGCCGGATGAGGCAGTGACGCAGTCCCTTGATAGGCTACGCTGGCTCAAAGCGGCCGGGGCTCAGCAGATCTACTTCAAGTACTGCTCGACTTTCGACAGCATGCCAGCAGGGAACGTTGGGCCGGTAATCGATGCGCTGATGGACGAGTTCGACCGTTACTTTACGGTAGCGACTCCGGCGTTTTCCGAGAATGGGCGCACTGTTTTTAAGGGCTACTTGTTCGCGGGCGACGCGCTGCTTAGCAAAAGCGGAATGCAGAACCACCCGCTGATGCCAATGACCGATGCCAACCTTGTTCGCGTGCTGCAGCCGCAGATGCGGCACAAGGTCGGACCGATCGAGCACACCGTCATTGCACGCGGTCTAACCGCAATTTCGCAATGCATCAAGGAATTGCGCCATAAGGGCACAGGAATCGCGGTCGTTGAAGCGCTGTCTAACAACGATCTGCTGAGCCTTGGACCGGCGCTCGCATACATGCCGCTGGTGACCGCAGTTTTTGGCCTCGCGATCGCGCTGCCGGCGAACTTCGGCCTCAAACCTCTGACAGCGCCGGCGACTCTGCCGCGTTCGACGGGCAGCAGGGCGATGGTGGCAGGCAGTGCTCGGAAGCCACGAACCGGCAGGTGGCGCATTTCATTGCGACGGGACATCCCGCGTTCGCGATTGACCCGATGCGCATCGCCCCGGGAGACGATGTCGCCGCGCAAGCGCTCGCGTGGGCCGCCGTGCGATTGCAACACGGCGTTCTGCTTGTGTATTCCACCGCGGGCGCTGCTGTTGTGAAGGCGGCGTAAGACGAGTTTGGCGCGCAGGCGACGGCAAGCTCGGAGGTTTTTTTACGAAGGCGTTCGACGTCCTCGAATTAGCAGCTAATTCAAGGCTTCATGGAGAATAAAATGGATCGAGTCATTCAAATTGACCGCTACGGCGGTCCCGAAGAATTTAAAGTGGTGCATGCCGATGCTGGC
>NZ_CAXTGZ010000385.1:0-5934 GCF_964243625.1 uncultured Caballeronia sp. | reverse complement strand
AAAACGTTTGTTTGAAGCTAACACCGCGCATTTTCGATGATGTGAAGATGGGCAACGCGAGCCCGTCAACGTTCTTCCCGCGGTTGGTCGAGGCGTTCGGTTCGACGCGTCTGGCTTGGGGCTCGAACTTCCCGAGCTCGGAAGGCACGCTCCCTGAAATCCTTGCGACGGCTCGTGTAGGTCTGCAAAGTTTGAACGAGGAAGACCGCGCATGGATTTTCGGCAAGACCGCGCAGCGGTTGTATCCGGCACTTGCCTGAGCGCCGAGACTCGAGGAAATAAGGGCCACGATTGCACTATCGTACGCATCGCATGACGCGGGGCGACAACAGACAGGAATGAAACTATGAGCGACACCCGCCTAAACGGCATCATCCGTGCCTTTGAATCCGGCAAACCAGCCCTGACCGCTTTCTCCAAGCTCGACAGGCAAAACGCCATCGAGATGAGCGATGCGCCGTACGACGGCATTGTTTTTGAGATGGAACACAACCCGTATGACGTAACCGCGCTCGGCGACGCACTGCAATACATGCTGAACCGCAAGGAAATTGCGGACGCAGCTTCGGTGGCATCGCGGGTGACGCCGATCGCACGCATTCCGTCCAACGGTGCAGAGATGAATCAGGCATTCGCCAAGCAGGTGCTCGATCGCGGCTGCTATGGAGTGGTGTGGCCGCATGTCTCTACGCTTGAGCAAGCCTATAACGCGGTGGCGTCGTGCCGTTATGCACGTCCGAGGAACGCTCCGCTTTACGAACCGAAGGGCGCCCGCGGCGATGGTCCCGCGACAGCGGCACGCTACTGGGGATTGAGCACCGCCGATTATTACGCGAAGGCCGACGTGTGGCCGCTCGCGCCGCAGGGCGAAATCCTTGTCGGTTTGATGTGTGAAAGTACGGAAGCCATCGAAAATCTCGACCATATTCTCGCCAACGTGCCGGGAATCGGCTTTATCCTGATTGGCGAAGGCGACCTGAGTCAGCAGCTTGGTCTTGCACGGCAGTACGAGCATCCAGAAATGCTCGGCGCAATGCGCGAAATTGTCGAAATCTGTAAGAAGCGCAATGTCGTGGTCGGTAATCCACATACGACGACGAAAAACTATCAACGTCTCGTCGACGAGGGTTATCGATTATTGATGTCGGCTCCGACGCGTAGCTACGGTGTCATAGACCTGACACGCCAGTCCGCAGGCTATTGATCGATCGAACCACATACAAGGAATATATTATGCCAACGACGCAAGCGGATCGGCCCAGGCTGCGCATCAACCTCGCTGACTATGCGGTGACCAAGGCGATAAAGGACGGACGCGTAAAGTCTGTTCTCGCAGATCTTGACTACTGCGGTCCCCTGCGAGCGCACGAGGGCTTCAAATCAATGGTGCGCGAGGATGCGTATGACGCGGGCGAGCTTGCACTCGTCACGTACCTACAGGCGAAAGCGTACGGAAAGCCCTACGTACTGTTGCCCGCGCCAATTTTGGGGCGCTTTCAACACCACTGCGCGGGCTACAACGGCGATCTTGGACAGATGGGCCCGAAGGACATCGAGGGCAAGCAGGTTGGCGTGCGCACCTATGCGCAAACTACCGGTTTGTGGATCCGCGGTATTCTGCGCCACGAATACGGCGTGGACCTCGACAAGGTCACATGGATGACACTCGGCGACGGTCATCTCGCCGAATACACTGATCCTCCCAATTGCAGACGCCTGCCCAGAGGGTCGTCGATCCCGCAGATGATGATGGACGGCGGACTTGCGGCCGCGCTGCTCGGCGAAGACATGCCGAAGGACCCGCGTGCGCGCACGCTGATTCCCGACGCGCAGGCCGCAGCGAAAGACTGGTTCGCGCGAGAGGGTGTAGTGCCCATTAATCACATGTTCGCGGTTCACAGCGATCTGTCGAAAAAGCGGCCTGATATCGTACGCGAGTTATACCGAATGATCGTTGAAAGCCGGTCTCTTGGGGAAGGCGTGCCGGCCGTGTTCCCGCCTTTTGGTCTTGAAGCGAACCGCAAAGGGATCCAACTCGCAATAGACTGGGCGCTCGATCAGAAGATCATACCGCGCCGTTTGTCGGTCGATGAGTTGTTCGATGATGTGACCGCGAACCTCGCGTGACCACTCGGACATTGGTCCGCAGCCGTTAGCAACGAGTAAATGATACGCAACTATCGACAACAAAAATGATTAATCGGAGACGAAGCAATGGAGACAATCCGGAGAGCGGCAGGTCCCGAGGGTCGGTGGAGGGTTGTCTTCCTGCTCGCCCTTGGGCTGATGATCGCGTTCATGGACCGCGCGAGCATGTCTGCAGCACTCGCGGATCACCGTTTCGTGAGCGATTTTGCCCTGACGCAAGTTCAGCGCGGCTGGCTCGGTTCGTCCGTGTTCTGGGCGTATGGGCTGCTGCAACTTCCAATGGGATGGATGGTCGACCGCTACGGCGTCAAGTGGCCGTACGCAATTTGCTTTTTGCTGTGGTGTATCGCGGCGGCCGCGACTAGTATTGCGACAACACTGTCCACGCTGATAGTCGTGCGTGTGCTAATAGGCGCAGCGGAAGCAGTTGTCGTTCCTGCCACCTATCGCTATATTGCCAACCGCTTCGAAGAAACGCAGAAGGGCACGGCACTCGGTATTTATTCGATTGGTGGCAAAATGGGCCCGGCCCTCGGTGCACCGCTCGCAGCTTGGCTAATTGTCGGCGCGTCGTGGAAGGTGATGTTTGTTGTGACAGGACTCGCGGGTCTGGTCTGGCTAATGCCGTGGCTTCTTATAGTGCACAACGATTTCCCGGATAATACTGAATTGGTAGCGAGAAAGAAAAGGGCGGCGTCGGTACCGCTTCGCAATCTTCTCGTAAGTCCGGTGGTGTGGGGCGGCCTAGTTACCAATTTCTGCTATGCATATTTTGCGTTTTACTGCATGACGTGGATGCCCGCGTACCTCGTCGAGCAGCGCGGCCTGTCGCTGCAGCAGTCAGGGCTTTATACCGCTTATAGTTTCTTTGGCGTCGCGATTACAGCGGGGCTCAGCGGCTGGGCCGCCGACCGGATCATCGCGCGCGGATACGATGCCGTCGTCGTGCGGAAGTCGTTCATGGTGGTCGGATTCATTGGAGGTACAACGGTTCTGTTTGGCGCCTACGCAAACTCGGTTCAGATGGCATTGCTGTGGAATGTGCTTTCGCTGACGCTAGTGGGGCTCGTGACGACGAACAACCTCGCCCTCGTCAAACTTACGCTGATCCCGAAGCAAGCGGTCGGCTTGAACACCGGTTTGCAACAAGTCGCGACGAGCCTTGCCGGTGGGGTGTCTGCGGGCCTTTCAGGATGGCTTCTGCATGTAGGCCACAGCTATACGCTGCCGATGATGGCCATCTTCGTTTTCCTGTTGCTCGGTGCAACGAGCACCATTGTGCTGATGCGGCGAAAATGGGCGCCGAAGGTTAACGATCCAGGCGAAGAATTGTCGCAACGCGAAGCTCCTCCAAACGCCGCGACTAGCAGCAGCGTGCGTTAGACGGAGGCGTGCCGGCAATCGCGCTGTCAAACGGCGAATCGCACGCCGTAAGTCTGCAAGTCGCCGACACCTTGCAACCGTAATCCAGATCGAACGCCGCCTCACGGCGCGTGGGTCTTCGACGTCCGAAGCGCAACGCTTCCGAAGGAATACATGCTGCAAGATGCGCGCGCTCTCATATACGCCAGTTAAAATCAGTCGAATGGACTCAAACGATCTGGACCTCTTCGCTCGCGTTTGCCGGGCTGGCAGCATTTCCCGAGCCGCCCTCGAGGCAGGATCGGATCAGTCGACGATTAGCCGGCGAATCGCGGCGATCGAAGCGGAACTCGGCGTGCGGCTCTTTCGCCGTAGCGGACGCGGTGTCGCGTTGACCGAACGTGGAGAGCAACTGCTGACCTACGCGCTGGAAACGAAACGCATGCTCGACGAGGCGAGCCGCACGCTCAGGAGCAGCTCGGCGCTCGGTCCGGCGCGCCTGTGCATCGCTGCACAGCCGACCATTGCACGCATCATGTTCGGCCCGCTCGCGCATGCGCTGAAGGCACATTTCTCATCCACGCAGGTACGCTTTGTAGAAGGTCTCGCCAGCCAGTTGCTAGGGGCGCTGAAGGACGGCGAACTCGACGTCGGGATTCTCTATGCTCCCGAACACCGCGGTGCGCTGGCCTACGATTTATTGTTGACCGAAGGCGTGTGTCTGATAACGCCAGAAGACTATCCGCTCGATGGTGAGACCATCGACGTGCGCGCACTTGCCAGCGTGCCACTTATTTTGCCGAGCACTCATCACGGCTTGCGCATGCTCGTGGAATCGCTCGCGACGCGGCATGGCTTCTCGCTGAACGTCGCGTTCGAATGCGACGGTTCAATCTCGCTGACCAAACGTCTTGTCCTGGCCAATTGTGGCTGTACTGTGCTGCCGTCTGCGGCGGTGGTCGAGGAAATGGCGGCGGGGCGGGTCAAGTGTTTCCGGCTGGAGAATCCCCCAGTGACACGCGATGTAGGCCTATTCTGGCCGCAGCACCGCGCGGGAGCCGGCGGCATATGGCAAGTGTCGCGCCTCATCCGGGATTGCGCCGAGACCCTCGTGCGGCGCAATGACTGGCCGGGCACGCAACTGGTGCCGGGCTGAGTGGTTCTCATGTCGCTGTCAGGCGGTTCGCCGGAGTGATTTGCAACGGATCGACCTTTAGTTCGATCAGCGCGGCCACCCCCGCTTTTTGCGCGCGCTCGAACGCCGCCGCGAAATCCTCTGTGCGTTCGACGCGCTCCGCGTGCACACCGAAAGACTTCGCCAACGCGATAAAGTCTGGATTGGCAAGCTGTGTAGCGCAAACACGCCCTGGGTAATCGCGCTCCTGGTGCATCCGGATCGTACCGAGCATGCCGTTATTCACGACAATCACAACGAGCGCTGCTCCGAACTGCATTGCCGTTGCAAGCTCTTGCGGATACATCATGAAGCAGCCGTCGCCAGCAAAGCAGATTACCAGACGCTCGGGCTTATACAATTTCGCCGCGATGGCGGCGGGAAAGCCGTAGCCCATTGCACCGTTGGTAGGCGCAAGCTCTGTTGCCGGTTGCCGGTACCGGAAGTAACGATGCACCCATACCGTGTAATTACCCGCGCCGTTAGCGATGACGGCATCGTCGGGCAATACGTCGTTCAAATGCGCGACCACGCGCGCCATGTCGACACCGTCGATTTCGGCCGATACAGCGGGCGGTGTCGAATGTGCGACATAGTCTGCGCGCGCCATTGCGGTCCATGCTTGCCACGGCTTGCGCAATGATGCATCAAGCGTGTCTAGCGCGGCTGCGAAAGCGCGCATGCCCGCATTGATTGGCAAATGCGCCTGATACACACGCCCGAGCTCCTGCGGATCGGGGTGAACATGTACGAGCGTCTGGCGCGGCGTGGGCACTTCGAGAAGCGTATATCCCGATGAGGTCGTTTCCGCGAGCCGCGATCCAATCACAAGCAGCAGATCCGCTTCGCGCACCCGCTGGGCGAGCTTTGGCGAGACGCCGAGACCAAGCTGGCCGGCATAGTGTTCGTCTCGATTATCGAAGAGATCCTGACGACGGAACGATGCTGCCACCGGCAGATCGTTCGCGACGATGAAGCGCTTGAACGCGGCGCTGGCGCTCGCGTCCCAGCCTGTGCCCCCAATCACGACAAGCGGCTTTTGTGCACCGTCCAACAGCGCTTGCAGTTCGTTCATTGCTCCCGGTTCCGGCGCGGCCTGCACGATGCGCACCGGCGCGCCATTGGCAGTTTCACTTGATTCGAATAAGACGTCTTCGGGCAGGCTGATTACGACGGGTCCGGGACGGCCTGACATTGTGATGTTGAGTGCCTTCGCGACGATCTCGGGAATGCGTTCAGGACAGTCGATC
>NZ_CAXTGZ010000384.1:0-5938 GCF_964243625.1 uncultured Caballeronia sp. | reverse complement strand
GATCGTCACGCACAACATGCAGCAGGCGGCGCGTTGTTCGGACTACACTGCATATATGTATCTGGGCGAATTGATCGAATTCGGCGATACGGAAAAGATCTTCATCAAGCCGTCCCGCAAGGAAACGGAAGACTACATCACCGGCCGTTTTGGTTGAATGCATAACGGGCTAAAAAAGGACTTCAGGAGCACATATGTCCGATAAACATTTGTCGAGCCAATTCGATGCCGATCTGAACGCGGTTTCGTCGAAGGTGCTGGAAATGGGCGGCTTGGTCGAGTCGCAGATCATCAACGCCATGCAGGCGCTTAATGCGTTCGACATGGATATTGCCGACAAGGTGATTCTGGCCGAGCAGCGCCTGAATACCATGGAAGTCGAGATCGACGAGGAATGCAGCAACATCATCGCGCGCCGTCAGCCGGCTGCGCGTGACTTGCGTTTGTTGATGGCGATATCGAAGACCATTACGAATCTCGAACGCGCCGGCGACGAAGCCGAGAAGATCGCCAAGCGCGTGAAGCGTATCAACGAAGACGGCATGGGCCGCAACGTGAACATCGCGGAAATCAAGTTGTCCGGCGAAATGGCGGTGTCCATCTTGCGCCGCGCGCTCGATGCATTTGCGCGCCTGGATACGGTCGCCGCTGCGCAGATCGTGCGTGACGACAAAGCCATCGACGAAGAATTCCGTGCGTTCGTGCGCAAGCTCGTGACGTACATGATGGAAGATCCGCGCATGATTTCAGCGGGACTCGACTACTTGTTCATCGCGAAAGCGGTCGAACGGATCGGCGATCACGCAAAGAACATTGCTGAATTCATCATTTACATTGTGAAGGGTACGGATGTCCGCCATGTGTCGCGCGATCAACTCGAACGCGAAGCACTGAGCTGAGATTCAAGTAGTTCCCACTGACGAAAGTTCACTTACGCGAAGAAGGTTACAGAGGTGCCGATGCCCAGCAGCATTCTCGTTATAGAAGACGAACCCGCGATTTCCGAATTGATTTCGGTGAATCTGCAACACGCGGGCCATTGCCCCATTCGTGCTTATAACGCGGAGCAGGCGCAAAACCTGATCAGCGACGTATTGCCGGACCTGGTGCTTCTCGACTGGATGTTGCCGGGTAAATCCGGCATCGCCTTTGCTCGGGAATTACGCGGCAACGAACGCACGAAACACATTCCGATCATCATGCTCACTGCCCGCGGCGACGAGCAGGACAAAGTGCTCGGACTTGAAATCGGCGCGGCCGATTATGTGACCAAGCCGTTTTCTCCTAAAGAGCTGATGGCGCGGATCAAGGCGGTATTGCGCCGGCGCGCGCCGCAATTGACAGAAGACGTGGTGGCCATCAACGGCTTGCGTCTCGATCCGGCGACGCATCGCGTGGCGGCGCATTCCAATGGTCATCCCGACGATATCAAGCTGGATCTTGGTCCGACCGAGTTCCGTCTACTGCATTTTTTCATGACGCATCCGGAACGTGTGCATAGCCGCACGCAATTGCTAGATCAGGTCTGGGGCGATCACGTGTTCGTCGAAGAGCGGACGGTGGACGTGCATATCAAGCGTTTGCGGGCGGCTTTAAAGCCCGCCGGTTGCGATGCTATGATTGAAACGGTTCGTGGCAGTGGGTACCGGCTGGCCAAGAGCGCTTGATCCGCGCGCTCGTGTAATGCATGAAACCCGCGACCAATAGGGGTCGTGGGCTCGCGTGGCAATTATCTCGATCCGCTAATTCATGAATATCATCTGGACGCGTTCTCTCGTGTCCCTCGCGTTACTCGCGATATTGAGCGTGATCGTTGGTGCGCTGTTTGGTTTGCGCACAGCGCTGTGTTTTGCGCTCGTCATGCTGGTCCTGCAAGCCTTGTTCACCACCTTTCATACTCAGCGCCTCTGGCGTCTGCTCGACGCGCCCGTGTACGGCGAAGTGCCGAGCGCACCGGGCGTGTGGGGCGAGATTTATTATCGGCTGCACAAGCTTGCCAAGCGCTGGCACGCGCAAGTGCGTCAGGTCGAGCAGCAGCATTCGCGGTTCATCCAGGGCATTCAGGCGTCGCCGAATGGCGTTGCGATGCTCGACGATACCGATCAGATCGAGTGGTGCAATGCCATTGCTGAAACGCATTTTGGCCTCGATGCAAAACGCGACCTGCGCCAGCATATAACCCATCTCGTGCGCCAGCCGGACTTCGTCCGGTACCTTGCCTCGCAGCATTACGAGGAAGTGCTGATCATGCGTGGAATGGGCTTGAACCGTCAGCATGTGTTGTCGGTGCAGATATTCCCTTACGGCGAGAATCGCAAGCTGATTCTTACGCAGGATATAACCGAGCTGGAGAGAACGGATTCCATGCGGCGCGATTTTGTCGCGAACGTTTCGCATGAGTTGAAGACGCCGTTGACTGTCTTGTCCGGTTTTCTTGAAACCATGCGCGAGATCCCGCTAAACGAATCGGACCGTGCACGTTATCTGGAAATGATGGAGCAGCAATCGGCGCGTATGCAGAACATCGTGCGTGATTTGCTGGTGCTGGCCAATCTCGAAGGCGATGGCAAACCTCCGAGCGACGACGTGCTCGACATGCGCGCGGTTTTGCGTCATCTGGAAGAGGACGCCGACAATTTATCGAGCGGCCGGCACCGGATCACGTTCAACGTCGACGAAGCGCTCACCGTGTCCGGTTCTGAAACCGAGATCGTCAGCGCGCTCGGCAATCTGGTGACAAACGCCATTCGATACACACCCGATGGCGGCACCATCGACGTCACGTGGCAGCGCGTTCGTGACCGCGCGCTATTTTCCGTGCGGGATAGCGGGCTCGGCATTCCGGCCGAACACATTCCGCGTTTGACGGAGCGGTTTTATCGTGTGGATAGAAGCCGGTCTCGCGATACCGGCGGCACGGGTCTGGGTCTCGCTATCGTCAAGCATGTATTGCAGCGCCATCACGCGGACCTGGAAATCAAAAGCGAAGAAGGGCGCGGCAGTACATTCCTGGTCAAGTTTCCGGCGGCGCGCACTTCACTGAGGAAGTCGATCGCGGCCTGACGCGCCGCGTTCTCTTTCGTTTCAGGAACAGAACTTCGTAAGCAACCCGAGCTGCGCGTTGCGCATGGCTTTGCCCGGCCGTCGCCGCCTGTAGTGCCCATCGCTTTGCATGAGCCACGCGGACTGGTTATCGCCGAGAAACGCCGACAAACCTTCCGCAATGACCCGCCGTTTCAAACGCCGGTCGTTCACCGGAAACGCCACTTCCACGCGCCGGAAGAAGTTGCGGTCCATCCAGTCCGCGCTCGATAGATACACCTTCTCTTCACCGCCCGCATAAAAATAGAAGATGCGGTGATGCTCGAGAAAACGCCCGACAATCGACCGCACGGTGATGTTCTCGGACAGGTCTTCCACGCCCGGTTTCAACGCACACACGCCGCGCACGATCAGGTCGATCTTCACGCCCGCCTGGGACGCTTCATACAACGCGCCGATCACGGTGGGTTCGAGCAGCGCGTTCATCTTCGCGACGATCCGTGCCTTCTTGCCGGCGCGCGCATTTTCGGCCTCGAAGCGAATCGCTTCCATGAGGTTCGGATGCAGCGTGAAAGGCGCTTGCCAAAGCCGATGCAAACGCAATTCGCCGCCGATGCCGGTGAGTTGCTGGAATACATGATGCACGTCTTCGCAGACTTCCTGATTCGCCGTCATCATGCCGAAATCGGTATAAAGACGCGCCGTTCGCGGATGATAATTCCCCGTCCCAAGATGCGCATAACGCCTGAGCATCATCTTGCCGCCCTGCGACACGCGCCGCACGATCAGCATCATCTTCGCGTGGCATTTATGGCCAACCACCCCATACACCACGTGCGCGCCCACGGCCTCGAGCTGCGACGCCCAGTTGATGTTCGTCTCTTCATCGAAACGTGCAAGCAGTTCCACCACCACGGTCACTTCCTTGCCGTTGCGCGCGGCTTGCATCAGCGCGTCCATCAACGGCGAATCCGTTCCCGTGCGATAGATCGTCTGCTTGATCGCGACGACTTGCGGGTCCTTGGCGGCCTGAAGCAACAACTCCAGCACGGGCTGAAAGCTCTCGTACGGATGATGCAGAAGCACGTCGCCTTTATCGATGACATCGAACATGTTGGACGCATTCGCGATCACGCTCGGCACGGCCGGAATGTGCGGGACGAACTTGAGATCGGGCCGGTCGACCATCTCGGGCAACTGCATCAGGCGCACGAGATTCACCGGCCCGTCCACGCGATAACAATCGCGGTCGTTCAGCTCGCTTTCATCCAGAAGCCTTCGAATCATGTGCGGAGGCGTTTCCGCCGATACCTCCAGGCGCACCGCATTGCCCAGGTGCCGCGCCGGCAATTCACCTTGCAGCGCGACGCGCAGGTTCGTGATTTCGTCTTCATCGACGAACAATTCGCTATTGCGCGTGATCCGGAACTGGTTGCAGCTAAGCACGACCAGATGCGGAAACAACTGGTCGACGAAGCACTGCATCAGCGAGCTGAGCAATACGAACCCGTGCGGATATCCCGACAGCGCTTCAGGCATGCGCACGAGCCGGGGCAGTGCGCGCGGCGCCTGCACGATCCCCATGACCGCCTGCCGCCCGAACGCGTCCTTCCCCTCGAGTTCGATGACAAAGTTCAGGCTCTTGTTCAGCACGCGCGGAAACGGATGCGCGGGATCGAGCCCGATAGGCGTCAGCACGGGCAGCAATTCGTTATGAAAGTAGTCGCGCGCCCAGTCGGTCTGCGCTTCGGTCCATGACTCGACGCCATGAAAATAGATGCCCTCGCTTTCAAGCGCGGGATAGACGATGTCCTGCAGCATTGCGTATTGCTGGTGGACCAGCCGGTGGGCGCGCTCGACCACGAGGTCGTACACGTGCTGCAGCGACATGCCATCGGGTGAAAGCGAGCCCGGGTTGTCGCGCATCTGCTCCTGCATGCCGGCCATGCGGACTTCGAAAAATTCATCGAGATTGCTGCTGGTGATGCAGATGAAGCGGAGTCGTTCGAGCAGCGGGACGGAGGTATCGGCGGCTTGCGACAATACGCGTTCGTTGAAGCCCAGAATGCCCAGTTCGCGGTTCAGAAGGGGATAGCGGTTGGACATCAGTATTAAAGGTGCGCGAAAAAACGGAATGTGCAAGGATCGCCCGGAATGAACCACAATATGATGACGTTTTTATGAATTCATGATGTCACGAATTTAACGCAGGGCGTGCGTAAGGTCGACCCTGGCGAGATTCGCCCGAGCGCACCTCAAAACCGATTTATCCTCCTGTTTGTTTCATTTGCTTTTCCGCAGACCAGCACATCGGTCCGCCAGGAATTAAAATTGGCGCACTGCGGCACGTATTCAGTTTCATTGCGGCCCGGGACATGCATGGCGAATGCACGAACAACCCTACGGAACCTAAAAAATCGATGGTCAATTCACCTCATCTTTTGGCAGCCGTAGATCTCGGATCGAACAGCTTCAGGCTGATCGTCGGACGCGTTGAAGAGACGCCGTCAGGCAGCCCGATCTATCAGGTCGATGCGCTGCGCGAACCCGTGCGGCTTGCGGCGGGACTGTCACGCGACAAATTCCTCGATCGCGCCTCGCAGTTGCGCGGCTGGGACGCGCTGAAGCGTTTCGGCGAGCGGCTGCGCGACTTCCACCCCGATCACGTGCGCGCGGTCGCGACCAACGCGCTGCGCGTGGCGAAGAACGCCGAGGAGTTTCTTGCCGAGGCGCAGAACGCACTTGGGTTTCCCATCGAAGTGATTGCGGGGCGCGAGGAAGCGCGCCTGATCTACGCTGGCGCCGCACACTCCGTGCCCGCGAGCGCCGGCAAACGGCTGGTGGTGGACATTGGCGGCGGATCGACGGAGTTCATCATCGGCTCGCATTACACGCC
>NZ_CAXTGZ010000383.1:0-5965 GCF_964243625.1 uncultured Caballeronia sp. | reverse complement strand
TGCCCGGGTGGTGAAATTGGTAGACGCAGGGGACTCAAAATCCCCCGCCGCAAGGCGTGCCGGTTCGATTCCGGCCCCGGGCACCACGCAAATATCTGAAGTCCTCATCTAAGTCCACACGCAAAAGCCTCTCTTGGCTGCGGCCCATGTTCGTTCCCACACGAATACGAACCGGCGTTCTCAAGTTTCCTCAAAATTTGCCGTAAAGTCTTCCATGGTCTCGGGAAATGCATTGCTTTCCGGGCGTACAAGGCAACGCAAGCGATGAGAGCGACATGGCAGACCCAGCGCGAAGACTCTATGTACAGATGGCGACGGTCAACGCGCTAATGGTGCTGGCCACGCTCGTCCTCACCGGCTTCACCCTGAGCGCGTGGTACTTCCTGCCCGGTATCCAGTACATTGGCCTCACCATCGTTGCATGGGCAATGCGCTTTGCGGTCTTTTCCGTGATTCGCCGCTACTTCGCGCGACGCAACTGGCAAAGCCTGATCGCCGAGTGCGGCGGCGACGAACAACGCGCCTACGCCATGCTGCTGCAAGACATGGGCTACGGACGGATCAACTAAGCTGGGCCGACACACCCCGCCTTTGAGCATGCGCGCCGAACATCGCGGCCTTCGCCACGATCACCACCATCGGCAGCGCCGCGAAAATCCACAGCCGCGCAGAACAGGGACGACGCCTCATAGGAAAACTTGTCGGCGACGCGGATTGTCGCGGGTATGGCGAGCACAAGACCAAACGATGTCCCACGAACGCCAGCGACACCGCGTGTGCAGAGAACAAATCAGCGCAATGTACGGCATTGCGCTGGCGGGTTTTATCGCGTGGGTCATGGTTTGGCGACCTGCACCACGACCTTGCCGAACGGACCACGCTTCAGATGTTCGAACGCTTGCGGCACTTCTGAAAACGGATACACCGCATCGATAATCGGCTTGATCTCGTGCCGGTCGATCATGCGCACCACGTCTTCCAGTACGCGGCGCGGCCCGACCGCGATTCCCACCACCGATGCCCTGCTGCCAAGCAACTGCAGGATAGGCAGCGTGAGCTGATCCGATTCCAGCAATCCGATCACCGAGATCCGGCCGCCCGTCGCCACGGCCTGAAGCGAACGCGCGAGGTTATCGCCGCCGGCCATTTCGAGGATGTGTTCCGCGCCACGGCCATGAGTCAGCTTGCGGACTTCGTGCTGCCAATCGGGCGTCTTGTGGCGGTTGATGCCGTGCGTTGCGCCGAGTTCGAGCGCGCGGGCGATTTTCTCGTCGCTGCTGCTGGTGATGATCACCGTCGCGCCGTTCGCCGCTGCAAGCTGGACCGCGAATAGCGACACGCCGCCGGTTCCCTGCACGACAACCGTGTGACCGGCGTTCAGATGACCCAGCTCGATGAGCGCCATCCACGCCGTCACGGCCGCGACGGGCAGCGTGCTGGCCTCGGCCGCCGTCAGCGATGCCGGCGCCGCCACGCACCACTCCGCCGGCGTCGCGATGAACTCGGCCAGCATGCCGGGCAGCGGTCCGCCTTGCGTGGGCGCCTCGGCCCATGAGCGCGGTGCGCCATCGATCCAGCCCGGAATGTAGGCCGAAATCACGCGATCACCGACCGCAAAGCGCGTCACGCCCTCGCCCAGTTCCACGACGCGTCCGGCCATATCGGAACCCGGCGTGAACGGAAATTCGAGAGTGTTGCCCATGCCGTTATCGACGACTTCGGCATCGCGGTAATTCAACGAGACCGCTTCGACCTGCACGAGCATTTCGCCCGGCTTTGGCACGGGACGGGGCGCGGTGCGCAAAGCGAGTTTATCGAGGCCCAGCGACGGGACTTCCCAGCGATTGATGGTGGTGTTCATGAGCGTTGGACTCCGTAATTGGCGATGTCTCATGCTAGGCAGCGCCGGGTTCCGGAGCAAGTAGGGTAGAGTTCCGCTCTGTGCGGAGATTTGTCTCCGTAATCGGGAGATGAAGATGGACAGCGTCAGCGCCTTCAACGTATTCGTGCAAGTCGCGGAGACACGAAGTTTCGTGGCGGCGGGCAGGTTGCTCGGGGTATCGGCGTCGGCGGTCGGCAAGCGTGTGAGCGCGCTGGAGGAAAGGCTCGGTGTGCGGCTGTTTCACCGCAGCACGCGCAGCGTCACCCTGACCTCCGAAGGCGCGCTGTTCCTTGAGCGCAGCCGCCGCATCCTCGCTGAAATCGAGGCGGCGCAAGCCGAGTTGTCCCAGGTGAATGTCGCGCCGCGCGGCCGCTTGCGGGTCAGCCTGCCGCTTGTCACCGAGCCGTTCCTGCATGTGATCGCCGGCTTCAAACTGGCTTATCCGGCCGTAGACCTGGATCTGGATTTCACGGACCGGCAGGTGGATATCATCGAAGAAGGATTCGATGCCGTCATTCGCACCGGCGATGTGCTCGACTCACGTCTCACAAGCCGGCGCATGGGCGCGTACCACATGCTGCTGGTCGGCTCGCCCGCGTACTTCGAGGCACATGGAAAACCTCTGAGCGAAAACGATTTGATGCAGCACACATGCATTCAGTTCCGATATCCCAATACAGGAAAGCTGGAGGTCTGGCCTCTTCAAAGGGACGAAGTGCAAACCGACTTTCAACTGCCGCCATCGATTGTCTGCAACAACCTTGAAGCGCGGATCTGCTTCGCGTTGCAGGGCGTGGGAATCGCTTATCTGCCGGATTTCGCGATCCACGAGCATCTGGCGTCGGGCCGGCTGGTCGACGTGCTCGACGACTGCGCGCAGAGCGGCGGGACGTTTCGCATCATGTGGCCATCGGGCAAACATGTGGCTCCGAAATTGCGGGTGTTCATCGACTTCATATGTGAGCGATGTTTTCCGCCGGCCGCGCCAACACTCCATTCCGCGTGCTGATTGTTTTTCACGCCGCAAACCGCGCCGCACAAACAGATATCATGTGCGCACATTAATACTGCCGTGTACGCCCGGCATTCTGCTGGAGTTTCTATGGCCTCATTCCCCGAAAGCGTCAGCATGGCGTTGTTTTGCGACTTCGAAAACGTCGCCCTCGGCGTGCGCGACGCGAAGTACGACAAGTTCGACATCATGCCGGTGCTCGAACGTCTGCTGCTCAAGGGCAGCATCGTGGTGAAAAAGGCTTACTGCGACTGGGATCGCTACAAGGGTTTCAAAGCCGCCATGCACGAAGCGAGTTTCGAGCTGATCGAAATTCCGCACGTGCGTCAGTCGGGCAAGAATTCGGCGGATATCCGCCTCGTGGTCGATGCACTCGACCTCTGTTATACGAAGTCCCACGTCGATACGTTCGTGATCATCAGCGGGGATTCGGACTTCTCACCGCTGGTCTCAAAGCTGCGCGAGAACGCGAAGAAAGTGATCGGCGTGGGCGTGAAAAATTCGACTTCCGATCTTCTCGTCGCGAACTGCGACGAATTCATTTTCTACGATGACCTCGTGCGCGAGCAGCAACGCGCCATCGCCAAACGTGAAGCGCGCGAGGCCCGCGAAGCACGCGACGCGCGCGATGCAAATGCGGCGGCGGCATCGGCGTCTTCATCGAACAAGCGCGGCTCCGACGAAGACCGCCAGCCCAAGCAGGAAATCGAAGCGCGCAAGGCGAAAGCCATCGCGATTGCGGTCGAAACCTTCGATGACCTCGCTTCCGAGCGCGGCGAAAGCGGGAAGATCTGGGCATCGGTCTTGAAGAGCGCGATCAAGCGGCGCAAGCCTGATTTCAACGAGTCGTACTATGGCTTCCGCGCGTTCGGCAATCTGCTGGAGGAAGCGCAGTCGCGTGGGTTGCTGGAAGTCGGGCGCGACGAGAAATCGGGCGCGTTCGTGTACAGGACGCAGACGGTCGCTGCAGTCGAAACGGTGCGCGAAGTCGAAGCGCCGGTTGTCGCGGCGGAAAACCGTCAGGCGGCGAGACCGGGTGGCGAGCGCAATCGCCGGCGGGGACGCAACACGCGGCCTCAGGCTTCCGAACCACTCTTCGCCGAGGCGCAGGCCGATATGCCTGCTGAAGCGCAAGCCGAGGCACCTTCCGAAGCGCAAGCCGATGCCCCGATCGAAGCACAAACCGACTTTGGTGACGAATGGCATCGCAGAAGCGAGCCGAGCGAGCAGTCAAAGCGCCCGGTATCGCCGTTTTATGAAGAAGAGCCCGAAGCGCACCCCGCGACGCAACCCGAAGTTCAGGCCGAGTCGCGTCAAGGATCAGGCCGGGAGCGTAATCGCAGGAATGGACGCAACGCGCGACCGCAGCAGGTCCGCGAACCGCTGTTCGCCGATGCGCTGAACGTCCAGGCTGAACCGCCCTTCTTCGATCCCGCGCCGGTGACTGTCGAAGAACCGGCCATTGCTCCGATACCCGCCATCGAGGAGCGCGAGCAAGAAGCGCTTGCGTTGCTGAGCGAGATCACCGAGGAGCCGCAACCGAAGCGCGGTGCGGCTAGGCGCGGGCGTCAGGTGGCATCGAAGAAAGCTGCGGCACCGCCGACCCATGCGGAGCCGGGTGCAAACGTCGATGCCCCTGATACCGTCCAGTCCCAAAAAGCACCCGCGGTCAAGAAGACAGCGGCGAAAAAAGCGTCTCGCAAGACTACGCCACGCAGTCGCTCCAAAGTGGCGGCGACCAGCGAAGAGTAGGCTCGCGACGGCGATAAAAAAAGCGGCACGCTCACGCGTGCCGCTTTTTCGTATCTACTTCAGGGCCGCTTATTGCGGTGCGCCCTTGTCGTTCGTGCCCATCGCCGATGCAGCCATCGCCGCCGATGCGCCCTTCATGTGCGATGCCTTGTCCTGCTTGTGCAGCGTAGTACCGCCAGCTTCCGATGCCGCTTTCTTATGATGCTTCAAATGCGGCAGATGCGGCTTCGGTTCAACTGGGCTGACCGGCGGCTTGCTTTCGTCGGTCTTCGAACCGCCGCCACCGCCTGCTCCCTGAGCCATTGCCGCGCCTGCAAACGCAAATGCGAGTGCACCAACCAATGCGATCTGCGAGAACTTCTTCATTGCCAATCTCCCTGGAGTTGTAAATCGATTGCAGCATCGCATTGTTGTTCGAAATAACCAGAATTTCAACGAAATCAGAATATTCCTATCGAAAATTAGTCCTCGCGAGCTCTACGATTTCGTCGCCGCGACCGTTCAGGATCGCGCGCAGCATGTAGAGGCTGAAGCCTTTTGCCTGCGCCAGTTCCACTTTGGGCGGCATGGCGAGTTCGTGTTTCGCTGTCACCACGTCCACCAACGCCGGCCCCGGATGCGCGAAAGCCTTCTGCAGCGCCTCTGCGATGTCCTCCGACTCTTCCACGCGGATGCTGAAAATGCCTGCGCCCTGCGCGATCGCCGCGAAGTTGGTCTTGGCCAGATCGACGTTGGTATCGAGGTAACCAGCGGCCTTCAGCTCCATGGAAACGAAGCCAAGCAGACTGTTGTTATAAACCACCACTTTGATCGGCAACTGGAGTTGGCGGGCGCTCAACAGGTCGCCGAGCAGCATCGACAAACCGCCGTCACCCGACAACGAGATCACCTGCCGCCCGGGATGCGCGCCTTGCGCGCCGAGCGCCTGTGGCATCGCGTTCGCCATGGAGCCGTGGTTGAACGAGCCGTGAAGCTGCCGCTTGCCGTTCATCGTCAGGTAGCGCGCCGCCCAGACGGTCGGCGTGCCGACATCGGCGGTGAAGATGGCGTTTTCGTCGGCTGCTTCGTTGATCAGCTTCGTCAGGTATTGCGGATGGATCGGCCGGCCGGGACCCGAGGGTGTCGCGAGTTCATCGAGTCCCTTTCGCGCCGATGCGTAGTGCTTGCGCGCGGTATCGATGAAACCGCGGTCCGGCTTGCGCGTGATCTTCGGCAACACGGCCGCGACCGTTTCCTTCACCGTTCCCACCAATCCGAGCGACAAGGGCGCGCGCGCGCCGAGCTTCGAGCCGCGCCAGTCGACCTGGATGATCTTCGCG
>NZ_CAXTGZ010000382.1:0-5988 GCF_964243625.1 uncultured Caballeronia sp. | reverse complement strand
AGCAAAACCCAAGGCAACGCGATCCGTCAAAGCGAAATCCGCAAGCAATGGCAAGCTGCCCGCGAAGTATCGTGATCCCAAGACTGGCGCTACGTGGAGCGGATGGGCTCGGCCACCCGCCTGGATCAAGGACGTAAAGGATCGGACGAAGTATTTGATTGATAGCAGTGCTGGAAACGGCACGGAAGGCTAAGCGGCGGACAAAAGCTTCTGGAACCTGGTCAAAAGCTTCTGACGCACGGGAGCGGCAGTATTGAATAAAAAAAGCCGCTCAAGCTGACCCGTCTTTACCGATGCCCACCACCGCCGCCGTGGCCTCCGCCGCCGCCATGACCGCCACCGGACCATTGGCCACCGTGGCCGCCATATCCGCCGCCGTGCCCATGGCCACCCCAGTAACCGCCATGACCACGGTCGTAATGACCGCCGCCCCATCCGCCGCCGATATAAACGCTGCTATATGCAGGCGCGTAGCCGTAATAACCAGGCGCGGCGTAGCCTGGACCGTAAGGCTGGCCATATCCGTAACCCGGCGCGACAACGCAGCCGCCGAGCGAAGCCAGACAAAGTGCTAATGCAATTGACTTGAGCATGTGATCGTCTCCCGTACTTATTAAATAGGAACCGAATACCGTTGCTTAGTTCAAGCGCAATTGTGTCCTTGGATTACGATACCGAGCCGGTTGCCGGGGAATGACCCCCGTATTGCGTTACTGCACGGTCTTGGAAGCGCCCGGAGCGTTGTTAGGCGCCATGGCGTCCATGCTCGTGCTTTTGTCCATGGTTGGGTTTTGCGCAGTACTGGACGTGACACTATTGGTGCTCGATACCGGATCGCCCCAGTGCGTCATTCCCGCCGTCGCCGCTCCATGCGCATTTCCGCCGCCGGTACCGCCCTGACCGTTGCCGCCACCTTGTGCGAATACCACAGCCGAAGCACACAGCGAAGCCACCGAAACGCCCGCCACCACAACTCTCAGCATTGCCTTTTTCATGGATGTTCCCCTTAAGGCGCGAGTGCGAAATTGCGTCGCGTCAGAGCTATATACGTGGCTTACAGGACGCTGGATGCAGCGTGGGAATTTGAAGTTTCATTTCGGATTGGCATGACTCGCGCAAAGGCAAAAATAAATCGCGCTGCAAGAGCGCGATTTATCGTCCAACATGAGTTATTGCTTTTGCATCGTCACGATCGTCATGGTGCCGCTCACGTCTTCAACGCGCACCTTCACTTTTTCGCCCTCGTGCGCCTGCTTGAGCATTGCAGCGTCTTTCGCCTTGAACGCCATCGTCATGGCCGGCATGCCGACGTTTTGCAATGCGCCGTGCTTGAGCGTGACCATGCCAGACGCGGTATCGACTTTCTTGATTTCCGCATCGGTCAACGCGCCTTTGGTCGACGCAGCCGGACTCGTCATTGCCCCGTTCATTTTCATGCCGGCCATGTCGTCGGCAAGAACCGATTGTGAGACGGCGAGCGCAGCACTGAGTGCCATCGTTAGACAAACAAGCTTCTTCATTTGATTTCTCCAGATTGAGTAGAAGGCACCAACGTGCCAAGGGGATGCCGCAACTGCCGGCGCTTCACGAGCAACCATGCAGCGGGAATGACGAACATGGACAAGAGCGGCGCTGTGACCATGCCGCCGACCATGGGTGCAGCAATGCGCTGCATGACTTCCGAGCCCGCGCCGTGGCCGAGCATGATGGGGATCAGCCCTGCAAGGACGACGGCAACGGTCATTGCCTTGGGCCGGACGCGCAGCACCGCGCCTTCGCGGATGGCATCGATCAGAAGCGCCTCGGTCATCACAACTCCGCCATGAAGCCGATGATCGAGCGCCCGCTTGAGATACAGCAGCATCACCACACCAAACTCGGCGGCGACCCCGGCGAGCGCGATAAAACCCACAGCCGTCGCGACGGAAACCGCATGACCCAGAGCCCATATCAGCCAGAACCCGCCGACCAGCGCAAATGGCACCGTCGACATCAGCAGCAACGCATCAGCAGCGGAATTAAAAGTCAGGAACAGCAGCACGAAGATGATCACGAGCGTGACGGGAATCACCGTGCGAAGTTTCGCCGATGCACGCTCCAGATATTCGAACTGTCCCGACCACGCGATCGAATAACCGGGCGGCAACACGACCTTTTCGGCGACAGCGCGCTGCATTGCCGTCACTGCGGATTGCAGATCGGTATCCCGGATATCGACGTACACATAGCCCGCAAGCCGCGCATTCTCGCTGCGAATCATGGGCGGCCCGTCGGCGATCTTCAGCGCCGCGACATCGCCGAGCATGATTTGCGCGCCGCGCTCTGTGACAATGGGAAGCCGTCGCAAGTTCTCCAGTGAATCGCGAACCTCGCGCGGATAGCGGACGTTGATAGGGAAGCGCTGCCGGCCGTCAATCACCTCGCCCACATTTTCCCCACCCACCGCCGATGACACCACCGACTGGATATCGGCAATCGCAAGGCCGTATCGCGCAGCCTTGAGGCGGTCGATATCCACATCGATATAACGACCGCCGTTCAGACGCTCGGCGAGCGCGGACGACACGCCCGGCACCGTCTTCACGGTCGCCTCGACTTGGGTTGCGAGCCTGTCGATCACGCCGAGATCGCCGCCCGATATCTTTACGCCGACCGGCGTCTTGATACCCGTCGACAACATGTCCAGCCGGTTGCGAATAGGCGGCACCCATACGTTCGATAATCCCGGCACCTTCACCGTCTTGTCGAGCTCATCGACGAGTTTTTCCGGCGTCATTCCCGCGCGCCATTGATCGCGCGGCTTGAACTGGATCGTGGTCTCGAACATTTCGAGCGGCGCGGGATCGGTCGCGGTATCGGCGCGTCCCGACTTGCCGAACACCGTTGCAACCTCGGGCACGGTCTTGATCAGGCGATCCGTTTGCTGCAATAACTCGGACGCTTTTTCCGCCGATATCCCCGGCAACGCGGTGGGCATGTAAAGCAGATCGCCTTCATCGAGCGGCGGCAAGAATTCCCCGCCTAAGCGCGAGACTGGAATCGCCGTCAGCCCAAGCGCGATCACCGCAAGCGCGATCGCAACCCACGGACGACGCAACGTTGCCTCAAGCAACGGCCGATACAAACGAATCAACACGCGGTTGATCGGGTTCGCGTCCTCGTGCGGAATGCGGCCGCGCACGAGATATCCCATCAGCACTGGAACCAGCGTGACCGACAACAACGCCGCCGCTGCGATGGTGTACGTCTTCGTGAACGCCAGCGGCGAAAACAGCTTCCCCTCCTGGCCTTCGAGCGAGAACACGGGAATGAACGACATCGTGATGATCAGCAGCGAAAAGAACAACGCGGGCCCGACTTCTGCCGCCGATGCCGCGATCAGTTCCCATCGCTGCGATGCGGTGATCGGCCGATCCGGATGGGCGTGCTCATGCGCTTCGAGATGCTTGTGGGCGTTTTCGATCATCACGATGGCGGCATCGATCATCGCGCCAATCGCGATGGCAATGCCGCCGAGGGACATCAGGTTGGCATTGACCCCCTGATAACGCATCACAATGAACGCAGCCAAAACACCCAGCGGCAGCGAAAGAATCGCTACAAAAGCGCTGCGCAAATGGAACAGGAACAGCGCGCAGACCAGCCCGACGATCACGAACTCTTCGATCAGCTTGTCGCGCAGGTTATCGACGGCACGTTCTATCAGCTTCGATCGGTCGTAAGTCGTGACCACTTCGACGCCTGCCGGTAACGACTTCCTGAGCGTATCGAGTTTCGCCTTGACGGCGTCGATCGTGGTCAGCGCATTCTTGCCGGAACGCATCACGATCACGCCGCCCGCGACCTCCCCTTCACCGTTCAATTCAGCAATGCCGCGACGCATCTCCGGTCCGATCTGGATCCGCGCGACGTCGCCAAGCAATACGGGCGTGCCCGAATCACTGGTGCGCAGCACGACGTTGCGGAAGTCATCGAGCGAATGAAGATAGCCTGATGAACGCACCATGTATTCGGATTCGGCCAGCTCGATCACAGACCCGCCCGATTCCTGATTGGCTTTTTTCAGCGCGTCGGTGACGGTCTCTTGCGTGATGCCATAAGCGCGAAGTTTGTCGGGGTCGAGCACGACTTGATACTGACGCACCATCCCGCCAATCGATGCCACCTCCGACACGTCCGGCACCGCCTTCAGCTCGAACTTGAGGAACCAGTCGTTGAGCGCGCGAAGCTGACCGAGATCGTGCTTGCCGGTTTTATCGATGAGCGCGTATTCGTACACCCAGCCTACGCCGGTTGCATCGGGTCCCAGCGAAACCGTCGCACCTTGTGGAAGCCGGCTTTGCACCTGGTTCAGGTATTCGAGAACGCGTGAACGCGCCCAATATTGATCGGTCTTGTCGTCGAAGAGGACGTACACGAACGCATCACCAAACGACGAATACGCGCGAATCGTCTTCGCGCCCGGCACCCCGAGCAACGTCGTGGTCAGCGGATACGTCACCTGGTCTTCGACCACTTGCGGCGCCTTGCCGGGATACGACGCCTTTATGATGACCTGGGTATCGGACAGATCGGGCAGCGCGTCGAGCGGCGTCTGCGTGACCGAATACATGCCCCAGCTCGTGATCAGAAGCGTCGCTAGCAGGACCAGGAAGCGGTTCGTGATCGACCATCGAATCAGTCGTTCGATCATTTTCCGGCCTCCATGCGATCCACCTTGGTGAGCTGGTAGCCATCGTCGGATTGCCTGAACGCGAAGTGCACGGTCTCGCCGGGTTTGACATCGGCGAACGCGATGGGCGACGGTTTGCCGAAGCTCATGGTCATCGCGCCCCATCCCAATGCAGCTACGGGCTGATGCGACAACGTGATGTCGTGGCCAGTCACGGCTTCGACCTTGCCGGTGGTTTCGTAGGTTTGAACCGCAGGCGCAAGCCTTGGCAAAACCGACTTCAAGCTCGCCTCGGAATCGATCAGGAACTGGCCCGATGCGACGACTTCCTCGCCTTCGTTCAAGCCGTTGAGCACTTCGGTATCGCCGCCGGTATCGATCCCCATTGTGACCGTGACGGGTTGCAGACGGCCATCGCCTTGCTTGACGATCACGACTGAGCGCTTCCCTGTTGTGATAACCGATTCCGAAGGCACGACAAGCCGCGACGCCTTGGTTGCGCCGCCAATGCGCGCGCGCATCAACATGCCGGGGGTGAGCTTCAGGTCTTTGTTGTCGATCGAAAGGCGCGCCTGCAAGGTGCGGCTTCCTGCAGTGATGCCGGGCAGGATCTCGCGGATGTGACCGGTGAAATGCTGCGCGGCATCGCCCGCGAACACGGCATCCACGCTCATGCCGGGTTTTACTTGCAGCGCCATTGCTTCCGGCACTTCCACCACGAGCCACAGCGGATTCAAACCCGCGATCTTGGCGAGCGTCTGGCCGGGTGCGACCATCGCGCCATCGCGTACGTCGAGTTCGCTCACCACGCCATTCGACGGCGCCGTCAACGTGACGTGCGTCTGTGCTTTGCCGGTGCGATCGAGGCTCGCGACCACGCCATCGGGAATCGACAACGCCCGCATGCGTGCACGCGATGCCGCGAGCATCGAATCGTCCATGCCGCTGCGTTTCAACGCCAGATATTCCTCTTGCGGCGCGAGCCAGTCAGGAACGAACAGCGACGCAACCGGCGCGCCCTTGCTGATGCGCTGCATCGGCGCGTTCGCATACAACCGGTCGATGTAACCCGTCACGCGCGACTGAATGACGTCGGCGAGGGATTCATCGAACTGCGTTGTTCCTACTGCATCGAAGTTCGTCGATACATCGACTCGGCGAGCGGTGGCGTATCGAATGCCAAGGTTTTGCTGAAGGCCCGAATCGATCTTGATGCCTGTCGAAGCACCGCCTTCGTCCGCGAAAACAGGCTCTAGCTGCATGTCCATGAAGGGGGACTTGCCGGGTTTATCGAAGTGCTGGTTCGGCGACATCGG
>NZ_CAXTGZ010000381.1:0-5999 GCF_964243625.1 uncultured Caballeronia sp. | reverse complement strand
CTGGCATGACGTATTCCGATCGAAGGCGGTGAACGGCTGGAGCGCCTTGGGTATCGACGGAGAAGCTTCCAGCCTTGTGACCGGGGTGCTGTCCCTGTCAAGGATGCGTTGACGAATAGTATAGGAGCCGAAAATGGAAGAGGCCACACCGGGTTATTGATGGAATCGGCATTCCATGGTTGACCACCTGCAACTCATCGAGCAATCGCGTCGTGCTCAATGGCGGTGGTGCGCAACCGCAATCGTGACAATCGCCATCGCCCCTGCTCGCATACGACAGGGAGTGGACGACTGGTTTGACCCACAACTGCCAGTCGCCTACTCGCGCTTTCAGTGGCCGCTTGCGAGGTACATCGGCCGTTACTTTTTTCGGTTCGCTAGGCAGGTCGTCAATCATTTTGGTCATCCAAAGCTCGCTTGGGGAACGTTCGTTATCCGCGCACACACGTTTGAGTTGATTTTGATGATTTCGACTGGTGTACACTTAATTTATGTCCTGCTTCGGCAAGATTTGGCTGACTGCGGCCCCGGTTGTGAGCGACCCAAAACGCAAATCGTCGAGCGCCGCTTGTCACAGATACGACACGCCAGATTTCGACACGCAGTTTTACTTTTTTTGGCCTGTACGGTCTTTTTAGTCACGTGCGTCTGGCCGGTTTAATCGCTCAAACGGCATGCACAATACGACAATGAAAGGCTTATATGCGTCGCAGCAACGAATTTGATTACACCAAGCAAGCCGCTGATCACCTGCGCGAGGTGAGCAAACGATCCGGCATAGACATTGGATCGGGTCATGCACACATGCTTGTGGCCGCAGCTTTCGGCTATGGTTCTCGCAAGGCTATGCAAGATGATCCAGATGGCCCATATATTGGCCGATCAATGGCTCAGTGAGCGGGCCGATAACGTTGGGAAGATCAAAGACGCTATTGCCCGCATGAATGATGCGCCTGTCCAGCTAGATCAAGCCTCGATGATTGCCGCATTGATTCAGGAAGGCCTGACGCCGGTTTGTGTGAAATGTGGGCGGCTTAGTTCACAAAACATGGCTGTCGGTGATGTAAGGCCGGGGGATGAGGCGAACTGGATTTGTAGAACCTGTGCCTCGGACAATTCTCAGTACGGACACTGCCGATGCTGTGGAGAGAATCTGCTCTTCAGCGTCGACGAATTGGATGACCAAGGGCTCTGTCAGGAACATGCTGGAGAATTCGACCTAAGCCCTGAAGAAGAGGAGGACTGGGAAAGTTACATTGAGAATGTGCAGAAGGGAGACTGATACTCCATCTTCTCAGCCATCGTCGAATAGGCTCCCTTGGGAGCCTATTTTTTTGCGCTTGTTGTTGCGATTCTCGTCTCCATCACGCTAGCCACCGCCTTCGAATCGTGCCGGTCGCCGGTCAATCAGAAGCGAAAAGACGTTGATCGGCGTAGGTTGGCAGATCGAGAGGCTCTGGCCCCTTCCGTGCGGACGTCATGAGCTGGCCAGCCTCTGCCACCACCCCCAACATCCATCACCCACCAACCTTATTCCCGCCCAGCCGTAGCCACCACCCCTCCTCCCGCATACTCCGCACCTTCAACATCCCACCCGCCGCCCAGCGCCTTATAAAGCGAAACAAGATTCGTAGAAACAGTCGCCGTACTATCGACCCATTGCTGCTCGCTCGTGAGCAACGCCTTCTGCGCCGTCAACACGTCCAGGTAATTCGACAGCCCCCGGATATACCGCTTGTTCGCAATATCCAGCGCTCGCTTCGACGCCTGCACACTTGCATCCAGCCGGTCCCGGCGACGCTGTTCGGAGGCAAAGCCTGTGAGCGCGTCATCGACTTCCTGAAACGCCGACAGCACCGTCTTCCGATACGTAATCGCCGCTTCCTGCTGCTGCGCTTCCCTCAACGCGAGCGTCGCACGCAACCGTCCACCCTCGAAGATCGGAATCGAAAGGCTCGGCCCCGCGCTATAGCTGCGCGCGCCCCAGCTACCCATATTCGTGAACTGCGTGGCCTGGATGGCGACACTCCCCGACAGCGTGATCTTCGGAAAAAAGTCCGCCTTCGCCGCGCCGATACTCGCCGTCGCCGCATGAAGCTGCGCATCCGCCTCGCGGATATCCGGCCTGCGTCGCGCCAGTTCCGATGAAAGCCCGATCGGCACGCGCGGCGGCGCCATCGGCACGGCCGAAGCGGGCGTCAACTGCGCCGCAAGCGCTTGCGGATATTCGCCGAGCAACACCCCAATTGCGTTGATGAGCTTCGCTTCCTGCTGCTCTTGCTGCGGGATATCGGCGGCGTTCGTTTCGGCCTGGCTCTGCGCATTTGCCACATCCAGATCCGTGGCGAGTCCATGCTTCGCGCGCTCGTTCGTGAGTTCCACAGTGCGCTGCGCGAACGCCAGATTCTCGCGCGTGATCCGCAGCTTCTCCTGCGTTCCGCGCAGATTCAGATAATCGCGGGCAACTTCCGCAGCAGTTGAGACGATCGCGTCATGCCGCGCTTCGTTTTGAGCATCGGCGGTGGCGCTCGCGTTTTCTGCAGTGCGCCGGACGCGGCCCCAGAGGTCGAGTTCCCACGATGCATCGAAGCCATACTGGAACAGATTGAACGGCGGCAGTGCGCTTCCCGTCGATTGCGTCGGCACACCGCCCTGCCGTCCACCGAGCCCGTTTGTATCAGTGGCCGATGGTGACCCGCTGCCCCCGAGCAAACCGATGACGCCATCGGCGCTCTGAAGTTCGCGTGTGTACGACGCGTTGCCATTGAGCGTAGGGAACTCATCCGCTTTCGCCTGCCCAAGTTGCGCACGCGATTCGGCGACCCGCGCCGCCGCGACCTTGATATCCAGATTACTGTCTATAGCGCGCTTGACCAGCTCCGTCAAAAGCGGATCGCCGAAGCTGTTCCACCACAGCGGATCGATCGGCTCGGGTACCGCAACCGAGCTCGTGCCGTCAGTTTTGGCCGGCGGGGACCATTGCGGCGTCTGCAGCGCGGGATGCTCGAAGTTGGGACCCATCGTGCAGGCGGACAGGAAGACGACAAACGGAATCCATCGATAATCAATGCGCATTGACCTGTGCCCCCTTCGGCAGCTTCGGCAACAACAAACAGATGGGACACAGCACGAGCGAAATGACGCCCAGCGTGATGAACACATCGAGGTAACTCAAGACAGACGCCTGCTGTTCGACCCTGCTGGCGATCGATCCGAGCGAATTGACAAAGCCGTTGTATGGCGTAATGTGTTCGGCGAGCCGCGCATGGTGGAACTGGTCCCGCCACGCGAGCTGCGTTGTCACCAGCGACACACCGAAACTGCCGCCAAGATTGCGCATCATGTTGATGAGCGCCGACGCGTTGTTGTTTTCTTTCGGCGGAATGCCGATGAACTGCACGGTCGAAAGCGGAATGAAGAGGAACGGCAGCCAGATGACCTGATAAAGCCGCGACAACGATACATCCCAGAACCCGATGTTCAGATTGAGCCCGGCGGTATGAAGCAGTGCGACGCCGGTGCCCGCGAGCGACATCATGACGAGCCATTTGGGCTGGAACACGCGCCCGGTCACCACGCCGGCTATCGGCATGAAGAACAGCGTGACGAGGCCCCCAAGACCCAGCGTCAAACCGGCATTGGTTGCGTCGTAACCCAGCAGTTCCTGCGTGAATTGCGGGAGGATCTGCGTCGTGCTGTTGATGATGAAGCCGAACGCGAACATCACGCTGCAACTGATGGCAAACGCCCGCGATTTGAAAAGCCGCAGGTTCACGATCGGCTGGGCCACGGTCAGTTCGCGAATGACCAGCGCGATCAGCGCAACGCACGCGACCGCCGAAAACGAACAGATGAAGTTCGATGAAAAGCCGTCCTCGCGTTCGAACTTGTCGAGCACGATCTGCAGGCAGCCGAAACCGACCGCCACCAGGAAGAACCCGAGATAGTCGATTCTCAGCCCTTTATCGAGCAGCGCACGCCGCTCCTGCTGCACGAGCTTGCTGTCGCTCACGAACATCCACGTCAGCACGAGCGACACCATCCCCACCGGCAGGTTGATCAGGAACACCCAGTGCCACGAGTAGTTCTCGGTGATCCAGCCGCCGAGCATCGGTCCGATGGCGGGCGCCGTGACGACCGTGAAGCCGTACAGCGCGAATGCCATCGCGCGTTTTTCGGGTGTGAACGTGTCAGCGAAAATGCTTTGCTCGACAGGCGCCAGTCCACCGCCGCCAAGCCCTTGCAGCACGCGAAAGACGATCATCATCGGCAACGAGGTCGCGAATCCGCACGCCACCGAACTGACCGTGAACAGCAACACGCAGATCATGTAGAACCGCTTGCGGCCGATCACGTTTGCGAGCCAGCCGCTGATCGGCAAGACGATCGCGTTGCTCACGAGATAGCTGGTCGTGATGTACGTGCTCTGGTCGAGACTCGCGCCCAGTCCGCCGGCAATATGCCGGAGCGCCACGTTCGCGATGGTGGTGTCGAGCACTTCCATGAAGGTCGCAATCGACACGATGACCGCGATCAGCCACGGGTTGAACGGCCCCGCCGCCGACCGGGGCAACGCTACGTGAGTAGTGGCCATGCTTATCGCACCGTCACGCGCGGGCTGACCGAAAGGCCGGGCGCGAGCGGCAGATGACGCCAGTCGTCGCCATCGAAGACGATCTTCACAGGCAGGCGCTGCACGACCTTCACGTAATTACCCGTCGCGTTTTCCGCGGGCAGGCTGCTGAACACCGAACCCGTCCCGCGCTGGAGGCTTTCCACGTGCGCGTGAAGGACAGTGTCCGGATAAGCATCGACGGTGACATCGACCGCTTGCCCCACGTTCATGTGAACGAGCTGCGTCTCCTTGAAGTTGGCGGTGACCCACATCTCGTCGGGCACGACCGCGACCAGCGCCTGACCGGGCGTGACGTAGTTGCCGAGGTTCACGGTGCGGCGCGTCACCTTCCCGGCTTGCGGCGCGAGCACTTCCGTGTAGCTCAGTTGCAGCCTGGCGTTGTCGACATCGGCATGATTCTGCCGCACCGACGCCAGCGCGGCATCGATCTTCGTTTTCTGCGATGCAACCTGCGCCTCGCCCGCCTGGACCGCCTGTTTTGCGCTGTCGAGCTTGGCAAGCGCGCTCTTGGTCGTCGCCTGGCTTTGTTCGAGTTGCTGGCGCGTGATGGCGGCGGGGTCCGTTCCCGTGAAGCGGGTCAGGTCCTGCTGCGCCTGCGTCAGGTCGGCTTGCGCCACGCGCACTTGCGAGATCTGTTGCGCCAGGCTCGCCGTCTGGTAAAGCAGGTCGGCACGCGCCTGCGCGACTTGCGCCACGGCATTGGCTTCCTGCGCTTCGGCTTGTTCGAGCTTCACTTCAAAGTCGCGCCGGTCGATGCGCAAGAGCGGCTGATTCTTCTCGACATGCTGGTTATCGGCTACAAGCAGTTCGATGACCCGCCCGCTCACCTGCGACGCAATCTGGCTCTGATTGCTGTCGATGAACGCGTCGTCAGTGCTTTCGTAATGCCGGCTGTGCAGCCAGTACGCCACGCCCGCAACCACGCAAACCAGCAGCACCACGCCACCGATCACCGCGTTCAGGCGCTTGCGCCCCGGGCTCATCGGCTTGGATGTTTCCTGTTCCTGCCCCTTTGTCTGCGCGTCGTCGCCTTCGGGCTTTTCGCCGCCGGAGGGCGTACTGTTTTCGCTTTCACTTCCGGCCATTGCATTCTCCAAAATAATATTGAGATGCATTCTACAATAGAACGGAACGGTATCGTTCTATTCAAAAAGCCTGCGATAATCCGGTCACGTAATTCGCGAAGGAACAGTTGTGAGCCGCACCCCGAAAAGTGTTGATTCAGATGTCTCGCCCTGCCCGATCAGGTCGTCCCACACGCTCATGCCGGCGCCCTCATGTCGCGGCCTTGGCCGGGTGCAGCAGCGTGCGCCGGGGCGGCGCGATCAGCGCGGTCACCGCCGCCGTGATGTCGGCCGCGATG
>NZ_CAXTGZ010000380.1:0-6010 GCF_964243625.1 uncultured Caballeronia sp. | reverse complement strand
GATGCGTGCGGTGTAGACGGGGACGGCGAAGACCTCGCCATCCTGGACGCCGGGCCGATCTCTCCGCCCGCCGCGAACCCTTGCATCAGCCGCGCGAGGACCATCAGCCACGCTGCCGTCACGCCGATGGACGCCGCCGTCGGCAAGAACGCGATCATCCACGTGCCGAGCGTCATCAGCGCGATGGACCACGTCATGGCAGTTTTGCGGCCACGCGTGCTCGCCAGATGACCGATGAACATGGCCCCGAGCGGACGCATGAAAAAACCCGCGCCGAACGTTCCCAGCGAAAGCAGGAACGAGGAGAGCGGGTTATCCGACGGAAAGAACAGCCGGCCGATGATCAGCGCCGAAAAGCTGTACACGGTGAAGTCATAGGCAACGAACGCGTTGCCTATGATCGTCGCGACGACTATTCCCCCGGGCTTCGTGCCGGGAGATTGCATCGATTGATTGCCTGCTGATTGCATGCGCGGTGACTTCTGTGTCGGATTTCAACGCGCGATGATAAGCGCGTTTTCGTGACACCACCGGTGCGATCAAAAATTGAACCGCTCAAGGTAATTGCTCGACCAGGCTGTCGAATTCCGGGAGCCATTGCGCCCGCCAGGTTGCGCGCGTGGTTTGATCGACCCATGCGCCGTCGATGCCGTTGATCATGAAACCGCGCAGATCATCCGTACCGAAGCCAAAGTGACTGAACATCAGTTCCCATGCCTCGCTGGGATTGACCTTGTGCAGCGTGGGATCGTCGGTGTTCGGATGGATCCGCAGACCCATCTCGGGCATCCGGCGGATCGGATGAAGCTCGGCCCATTTCTCCGGCGGCAACGTGCGCAAGTAGTACGAGTTGGTCGGCACCACCGTGAACACGATGCCGGACGCGGCGTACTTCGCGGCGAGCGCGGGGTTGTCGACGATCGTATAGCCGTGATCCAGACGGTCGACCTTCAATAATTCAACTGCCGTTTCCACGTTGCGCCACGGCATGCCGAATTCGCCCGCATGCGCGGTCGTCTTGAAACCCGCCTCGCGTGCGTTGCGGTACGCCTTCCAGAACAGTTCGGGAGGCCGGTCGTTCTCACGATAATCAATGCCGATCCCCGCGACTTCCTCGGCGCGATGCGCTTTCATCCATTCGACCAGCGCGACCGCTTCATCCGGATCGGCTTCCCGGTCGATGCTCGGAATCAATCGCGCCGACATTCCGAAGTCGCGTGCCGCGTCGCGGATCGCTTGCACGATGCCGGCTTGCGCATCGCCGTATTCGATTTTCGACACACGCACCGTCCCCGTCGGATTCCAGAAAAACTCGGCGTGACGGACATTATGCGCAGCAGCATCCTCGAGATACTCATACGTGATCCGACGCAGGTCGTCGGGGCCGGTGAGAAGGTGTTCATCGAGGGCGCGCAGCACGCGCAGCACGCCGACAGGCTTTTCGCCACGCGTATAAAACGCATCGATCTCGGCGCGTTCGATGGGCGCGTTACTCTTTTCCGCCAGCGCGATAAACGTCTCGTGGCGCACGGCGCCCAGCAAATGGCAATGCAGCTCGGCCTTTGGAATCGCCTTGAAGAATGCCTTGTGCGCAGCCGTGGTGTCTGTTCCCGTGCGCGAAGCGGGCACGTTGCCGTATGTCTCTTTCATGGTTGTCGGTACTTGCGGTAGTGCAGAAATTAATGGTGCTTGACCACGGTCCAGAAGTAATACCCCAGCGGAATTGCCAGCACGACGAGGCCCCACGGCACTTCCTTGAAGCGTCCGGCGAGCAGCTTCACGATCACGAAGCACAGCAGGCCGCCTGCAATGCCCGTGCCGAAACTGTTGGACATGAGCGTGAGCAAGACCATCGAAAGGACCGGGAAGGCGTCCGTGAAATCATCGAAATGCGCGTGGCGGATCGTGCTGAACATGGACAGGCCGATCAGGATCAGCGCGGGCGCCGTGGCTTCTTTCGGGATTGCGAGCGCGACCGGCACGAACAGCAGCATGAGAGCGAACATGGCGGCGGCGGCCAGCGACGACAGTCCGCTGCGCCCGCCCGCTTCCACACCCGCTGCCGATTCGACCAGTGCGGTCAGCGCTGGAATGCCGAATACGGGACCGAGCGTCGCCGCGATCGAATCGACCAGGAACGGCCGGTTGATGTTCGGCAGGTTTGCGTTTTCATCGAGGAGATTGGCTTTTGCGCCGACCGCGAGCGTGGTGCCCAGCGTCGAGAAAAACTCGGCGGCGAAGAAGACGAACAAATAGGGAATCGCCGCGACCGTCAACGCGCTCGGGATGTCGAGCTTGAACGCGACGGGCATGATGTCGTGCGGAAACGAGATCATCGACGAAGGCATATGCGTCACGCCGAGCGGCACGCCGGCGGCTGCTGCAATCAGGATTGCCCAAAGGATCGCGCCCGGGATTTTTCGTCCTTGCAGCACCACGGCCGCGGCCAGTCCGATCAGCGCGACGATTGTCCCGGGCCGCGAAAAGTCACCGAGGGCGAACGCGTTGGTCTTTGCATTCGCGATCATCATGCCAGCGTTGCGAAACCCGAGCACCGCGATAAACAATCCAATCGATGCCCCCAGTCCCAGCTTGATCTGCTGCGGAATCAGGCGCACGACAAGACTGCGCGCACCGACCAGGGTAAGAATGAGAAACAGCAACCCCGAGATGAACGCGATGCCCAGCCCGGTTTGCCACGCGACATGTTCGGTGGCGGCCAGTGTGACGCCGAGGATCACCGACCCGCCGATTCCGGGTCCGACAATAAACGGCAGATTTGTATATAGCCCCATCAAGACGGTGCTCAACACGAACACGATGATGGTCGATGTCGTCGCCGCGCCACGATCCATGCCGCCGGTTGCAAGCAAAGACGGAATCACGACGAGCAGATACGCTGCCGCCAGGAACGACGTGATGCCCGCGAGCGTTTCCGTGCGCACGCTGGTTTTACGCTCGCTCAAGGCAAAGCGCCGGTCGAGCCATCCGCCTGATTTGCGGGGTAGGGTTGCATCGGAAGAAGCCATCGAAGATTCCTTGTTCACTATTTTTTCCTTGGGCACTTTCGGCGTGCACGCGTTTTATACTGCGGCGCATCCGTCCAACTGGTAGCGCTTCATGTCCGATCGATCAGGTCCATTGCCCGCGCTGACCTTGCGGCAAGTCCAGTACTTCGTCGCGCTCGCCCACGCACGCAGCTTCACTCAGGCCGCGCAATCGCTTTCGTTGACGCAGCCCGCGCTGACCGCCGCGATCCGCCAGATCGAATTTCTGCTCGGCGGTCCGTTGTTCCTGCGTTCGGCGCACCGGCTTACATTGACCGATGCGGGCGCGAGCATCCTGCCGCTCGCCGAACGCCTGCTCAATCACGCGCGCGGCACCTTCGACGACATGGCGAGCACGTTCCTGGAACGGCTGCAGACGGTGCGCATTGCGATGATTCCATCGGTGGCGGGACGCCTGCTTCCTGTCCTCAACGCGTTTCGCGAACAGCGTCCCACGCTTCGTTTTACGCTGACCGACTTGCCGAACACCGCATTGATCGATGCCGTGCGCGACGGAGTTGCCGATATCGGCATTGGCGTGCATGAGCCCGAAGCGAACCATGAAGCCCTGCGTTTCAAGGATGTCTTCGAGGACGAGATCGTGGTCGTGGTACGGCGCGATGATCCGCTTGCGAAGCTCAAGACCGTGCCGTGGAAAAAGCTCGTCGGCCGCGATCTCGCCGTGTTCGTGCGCGGTAGCGTAAGCGATACCCTGCACAGGACCGGCGGTGACGAAAAGCTGCGCCTCTCGGTGACCTACACCATGGAATACACCGAGCCGCTCTACGCCCTCGCGCGCAACGGCCTCGCGATCGCGGTCATGCCGAGCCTTTACACCATGCATTTGCACGATCCCGAGCTGATTGCGCTGCGACTCGACAAACCCCGGGTCACGCGCGCCATCGCGTTGATTTCGCTCGCGGGCGTTGATCGCGGGCCGCACGTGAAAGCATGCTGGGACTATATTGCCGCGCACATCTAGGTCCCGCGCACTTCAAGGCAACGTCGCGATACTGGCTCGCAGCGCGGCGTAGAACGCGTCGGCATCGACATCCGTGATCCAGGTCGCGTTCGGCGCACGTCCGCTATGCCCCGACCAGTCGACGACGGTCTCACCCAGCGTGAATTGTCCTGTCGTTTCCACCACCACGTTGACCAGCTTGCCTTTGAAAAGGCTCGGATCGACGAGATAACCGGCGGCGGTCGGGTCGTACATGGGTGCCTCTTCCACGCCTCGACGCCCCTTCTGGTACTTCACTTCGGCCGCCATGATGTCCGCGACGACCGCGCCGCAGCGGTTGCCGATGGCGCGGATCGGCGCAATGCGCGCTGGCGTGATCGGGGCTTTCACGGCGACATCGCGCGGCAGCACGACAATCGGAACGCCGCTCGAAAACACGATGCTTGCCGCTTGCGGATCAACATAGATGTTGAACTCGGCCGCCGGCGTAATGTTGCCGCGCTCGAAAAACGCCCCGCCCATCAGCACGATTTCGCGCAGTGCATCGCGGATTTCCGGCGCTTCGGTCAAGGCCGTTGCGATGTTGGTCAGCGGCCCGAGTGCGCATATCGTGACGCTTTTCGGCGGCGCGGCTTTCAATGTATCGATGAGATACGCCACCGCGTGCTGCGCGGCGAGCGGCGCCAGCGGTTCGTGCAGTTCGACGCCTTCCAGCCCGGTCTTGCCGTGCACGTTCGCAGCGGTGATCAGCTCGCGCATGAGCGGACGCGGGCATCCTGCATACACGGGCAGCGTTTTGGTGGCGCCGGCCCAGTCGCGGATGATGCGCGCGTTGCGCTCTGTCAGGTTCAGCGGCACATTGCCGGCCACCGCCGTCAGCGCGCGGACATCGAGGCGATCATGCGCGCCCAGCGCGAACAGGATGGCGATGGCGTCGTCCTGACCGGGATCGCAATCGATGATCACCGTGCGGCGCTCATTGGCCGCGTGCGCAAGCGGGTTGAACAACGCCGAAGCGCTCAGCGCCGCCGATGCCTTCAAAAACGTACGTCGAGGAAAACTGGAAGTCTGGCTCATGATCAGAATACGTGGCGCATGCCGAGGGTGGCGACGAGCTGGCGCGTGGTCGTCGAGCGCGCGAAGGCGAAGATCTGTGCGTGCTGGGCGTCGCCGGCGGCTTGCTGGCCGATGACCGTCAACGCCACGTCGGTGCGCTTCGAGAGGAAATAGTCTGCCTGCAGGTTGACCTGGTGCCACGCGGGTTTCTGGTTGATGACGTCGTACTTGCCGTCCGTGTAGCCGTACGCCGCGCCCAGGAACAGCGACGGTGTCATGGTGTAGACCACGTTCACGCCGAAGTTCTGCAGGTGCAGATGCGAATTGTCGAGGTAATCGTAATGGACATCGGTGAAGAGCGCTGCGAACTGCGCCTTGCCGATGGTGTAGAAACCGCCCGTGCCCGCAATGCGCTGTTTCTTCGCGAACACCGACGGGTTGGTCGCGCTTTTATCGAAGATCAGGATGGGCGACGAATAATCGTTCGAGATTGCGCCGTCCGAATTCGTGCTGCTGAACGGATGGTTGTATTGTGCGTAGACCGCGCTCCAGCGCAACGGACCGTGCTCGTAACCAATGCCGAAGCTGTATGCGCTGTTGTCGCTGAAGCCGGTCGCATTGCTGAAACCGTAGATGGCCGTCGCCTTCAGGCCGCGATAATCCGGGCTCACGTACTTCACAGAAGTCTGGACGCGGATGTCGTTATAACCGTTGTCGTTGTCGCCGATATTCACGCCGTTGCTCGCAATGATCACCGGTCCGATGTAATCGTGGATGGCGTCGTACTGGCGGCCGAATGTCAGCGTGCCGTACTTTTTATCGGAGAGACCGACTGCGGCCAGGCGGCCAAATTCGCGGCCGTTCTGCGCAGCCGTGCCCGTCATGATGTTAAAGCCGTTTTCCAACTGGAAGATCGCGCTCAGTCCGCCGCCCAGGTCTTCCCGTC
>NZ_CAXTGZ010000379.1:0-6040 GCF_964243625.1 uncultured Caballeronia sp. | reverse complement strand
CAACTGCCGGCAAGCGTGGTAAAACTGCCGTTCGTGCGCAACGGCAAGGTTCTGGCGGCGCTTTAGGCCGCTTTCGAATGCTCGGCAAAAGCCACGCACGTCCCACCCTCAAAGACAAACTGGAGCATCCGCATGAGCATCCCGGCCGACCTCAAATACACCGAATCGCACGAATGGGTGCGCACTGAATCCGACGGCACGCTGACAATCGGCATCACGGATCACGCGCAGGAAGCGCTGGGCGACGTGGTGTTCGTCGAACTGCCGCCGATCGGCAAGACCGTCGCTGCGGGCGACGCCATTGCGGTGATCGAATCGGTGAAAGCCGCATCGGATATCTACGCGCCTGTCTCGGGCGAGATCGTCGGCGCGAACGATGCGTTGACGGGCACGCCGGACCAGATCAACGGCACGCCGTACGAAAGCTGGCTCTTCAAGATCAAGCCCGCAGCCGACGCCACCACGGATCGACTGATCGATGCCGGTGCGTACGGCACCTCGATTGGCGAGTAAAACTTCTCTACGACCGTGCGGCGTGTTTGCCCATAAAAACCCGCCGCACCTGCAGGAATTCTCATGAAGCTCGAACACCCGGATCGTCTGATGAACCGCTCATCCTTGTCCCTCGCCGCGCTCGAATGCCACGACGCCTTCGCCCAGCGGCACATTGGCCCGGATGCGGCCGACCAGCACGCCATGCTCGACGCGCTCGGCTTTGCGTCGCGTGCGGCGTTCATCGACGCGGTGATCCCAGAGGCTATCCGGCGCCATGAAACGCTGCCGCTCGGCGCGTTCACGCAGCCAAAGAGCGAGGCCGAAGCGCTGGCGTCGTTGAGAAAGCTCGCGGATCAGAACCTGGTGTTCAGAAACTATATTGGCCAGGGTTACTACGGCACGCACACGCCGGCTGTGATCCTGCGCAACGTGCTCGAAAATCCGGCGTGGTACACGGCGTACACGCCGTATCAGCCGGAGATTTCGCAGGGCCGGCTGGAGGCGTTGCTGAACTTCCAGCAAATGGTGATCGACCTGACGGGTCTCGCCATGTCGAACGCATCCTTGCTCGACGAAGCCACCGCCGCCGCCGAAGCCATGACGCTTTTGCAACGCGTCGGCAAGCCGAAATCGAACCTGTTTTATATCGCCGACGATGTGTTGCCGCAGACCATCGAAGTCGTGCAGACACGGGCGAAACCTGCCGGCATCGAAGTGAAAGTAGGTCCCGCCGCCGATGCCGCCACGGCTAACGCATTCGGCGTGCTGCTGCAATATCCCGGCGCGAATGGCGATGTGCATGACTATCGCGCGCTGACGGAAGCGGTGCATGCGGCAGGCGGTTTTGTGATCGCGGCCGCTGACTTGCTCGCACTGACGCTGCTCACGCCCCCGGGCGAATGGGGCGCGGACGTGGCGATCGGCAATACGCAGCGCTTCGGCGTGCCGGTTGGTTTCGGCGGTCCGCACGCAGCGTACATGGCCGTGCGCGATGACTTCAAGCGCCAGATGCCGGGCCGTCTCGTAGGCGTCACTGTCGACGCCCAAGGCAAGCACGCGCTGCGTCTCGCGCTGCAAACGCGCGAACAGCATATCCGTCGCGAGAAGGCGACTTCGAATGTATGTACGGCGCAAGCGTTGCTCGCGATCATGGCCAGCATGTACGCCGTGTATCACGGACCGCAAGGCTTGAAGACCATTGCGTTGCGCGTGAATCGCGTCGCGTCCATCTTCGCGGCCGGCGTGCAGAAGCTCGGTTACACGCTCGCGAACGAAACCTTCTTCGATACCGTCACCATCGAGAGCGGCGCGAATACCACGGCGTTACATCAGGCGGCGTCGGCGGTGCATGTGAACTTGCGGCATATCGATGCAACGCGCGTAGGCGTTTCCGTCGATGAAACCACCTCCCGCGACGACCTCCTCAAGCTCTTCGCGTTGTTCGCGGAAGTGGCCGGCAAGACGGAAACGTTCGATATCGACGCGCTGGATTCAGATGCAAAATCGTCGTTGCCGAAAACGTTGGAGCGCACGAGCGAATACCTCACGCACCCGGTGTTCAACCGCCATCATTCCGAGCATGAAATGCTGCGCTATCTGCGCAGTCTCGCGGACAAGGACCTCGCACTCGATCGCACGATGATCCCGCTCGGTTCCTGCACGATGAAGCTGAACGCAACGTCGGAAATGCTGCCTGTGACGTGGCCGGAATTCGCGCAGATTCATCCGTTCGCGCCAGCCGAGCAGACCGTCGGTTACCGGACCATGATCGATCAGCTCGAGCAGATGCTCGTGGCATGTACGGGTTACGCGGCGGTATCGCTGCAACCCAATGCCGGCTCGCAAGGCGAATACGCTGGCTTGCTGATCATCCATGCGTATCACGCGTCGCGTGGCGAAGGGCATCGGAATATCTGTTTGATTCCGTCGTCGGCGCACGGGACGAACCCGGCATCGGCGCAAATGGCGGGCATGCAGGTCGTGGTCGTTGCGTGCGATGAGCAAGGCAATGTCCATATCGCCGACCTGAAGGCCAAGGCCGAAAAGCACGCGGCCAATCTGGCGGCGATCATGATCACGTATCCGTCCACGCACGGCGTGTTCGAAGCGAACGTGCGCGAAATCTGCGAGATCGTGCATGCGCACGGCGGACAGGTGTATGTGGATGGCGCGAACATGAACGCAATGGTCGGCCTCACAGCGCCGGGCCAGTTCGGCGGCGACGTCTCGCACTTGAATCTGCACAAGACGTTCTGCATTCCGCACGGCGGCGGCGGACCGGGCGTGGGTCCCGTTGCTGTCGGTGCACATCTGGCGAAGTTCTTGCCGAACCAGCAATCGACCGGTTATCAGCGCGATGCGTCGGGCATTGGCGCGGTATCGTCGGCGCCTTATGGCTCGGCCGCCATCTTGCCGATTTCGTGGATGTACATCGCGATGATGGGCGCGCAAGGCCTCACGGCCGCGACCGAAAGCGCGATCCTCGCCGCGAACTATGTGGCCAAGCGCCTCGCCGCACATTACCCCGTGCTGTACAGCGGCGCCGGCGGTCTGGTCGCGCACGAATGCATTCTCGATCTGCGCCCGTTGAAAGAGACGAGCGGCATTTCGGTCGAGGACGTGGCAAAGCGTCTTATCGATTACGGTTTCCACGCGCCGACCATGAGCTTCCCGGTTCCCGGCACGCTGATGGTCGAGCCGACGGAATCGGAATCGAAGGAGGAGCTGGATCGGTTTATCGATGCAATGATCGCCATTCGCGACGAAATCCGTGCGGTCGAAGAAGGCACGTCGGATCGCGAAGACAATCCGCTGAAGCACGCGCCGCACACGGCGGCGGTTGTCGTGGCGGACGACTGGGAGCACAAGTATTCGCGCGAAACGGCGGCGTATCCGCTGGCATCGCTGGTCACGCGCAAGTACTGGCCGCCGGTGGGCCGCGCGGACAATGCCTACGGCGACCGGAACCTGTTCTGCTCGTGCATTCCGCTGTCGGAGTATGGTGAATGAGCGTTGAATAAGCGATAGATTCAACCGCGCGGCTTTCCCCGAAGCCGCACGGTTTTGCCGGATTCACGCAACACCAGATACCATCTCACCCGAACGAAGCCAATCAGGGAGTTTTGCATGGCGCGACAGGTGCGAATGGTGAACAAGACGTGGCGTGTTCCGGCGATTATCGCGGCCCTTGCAGCAACGGCGTTGAGCGCGCAGACCGCGACCGCCGCAATGAATTTTTGCGCCGCGCCGGCGATGCAGAACAGCGAGCGCACGAACGCCGATCCGGGCGTGAAAGCGCTGGTCAAGATGGTGCAAGCGCATTTGAACGAGCAGCCGAAGGCGCGTGCGACCTTGCATACGGAAGGCACGTTGCCGCACCAGGGCATTCGTGACGAAAGCGAGGAAGCGGAGAAAGATCTCGGGCTGATGCGCGACGCCGCGCTCGCCTGGCGCGCGACGGGAAACGAGGCATATTTGCGTCTCGTCGACCGGTTTTTATTTGCGTGGGCGACGACCTATCAGCCGAGTTTCAATCCTATCGACGAAACGAATTTCGAATCGCTGATCCTTGCCTACGACCTGACCGCGAGCGCGCTGCCCGTGAAGACGCGCAATGCCGCGAACGCGTTCATCACGAAAATGGTGACCGGCTACATAGCGGATATCGACAAACAGAAACGGCCGCTCACGGGCACGTATCGGAACAATTGGCAGAGTCACCGGATCAAGTTGATATCGATGGGCGCGTTCACCATCGATGACCGCAAGCTCATCAACACAGCGCAGCGTCTGTACGTGGAACATATTGGAGACAACATTGCGCCGGACGGTTCCACCGTCGATTTCGCCGAGCGCGACGCTTTGCATTACGTGACCTACGACCTTCAGCCTCTGGTCACGGCGGCTCTCGCTGCGCGCCGTCACAACCGCAACTGGCTTGCCGAACGCGCGCAATCCGGCGCAACGCTGGCTGGTGCGTTGAACTGGCTGACGCCGTATGCGCTTGGCACTCGCACGCACGAGGAATTCGTGAATTCGAAAGTTCCCTTCGATGCCAGCCGCCGCGAAGCCGGCCTGCCCGGTTTCTCGGGGCAATGGGATCCGAAGAACAGCGCCGAATTGTTTCATCTTTCAGCACGGCTCGACGGGCGATACACGCCCATCGCGCTGCGTCTTGCACCTACTCCACCCGCCTGGCTTGCGGTTTGTCTGCCGCTGCCGGCGCGATGATTTTCTAGCGGCACTTAGCAGGAGCAGTCATGGCAGTCAGCGTTTTCGACCTTTTCAAAATCGGCATCGGTCCGTCGAGTTCGCATACGGTTGGGCCCATGCGAGCGGCCTTGATGTTCGTGCAAGGGCTTGAACGCGATGGTCTGCTTGACGCGACGGCTTCCGTGAAATGCGAGTTGTACGGCTCGCTGGGCGCGACGGGCAAAGGTCACGGCACTGATCGCGGCGTGATGCTCGGTCTGATGGGCGACGCGCCCGATACCGTCGATGCCAGCACGATCACCCCTCGCCTCGAAACCGTGCGCGCGACCAGGAAGTTGTCGTTGCTCGGGCGGCGTGAGATTCCGTTCGTGCAGAAGGATCACATTGCGTTCTTGCGCCAGGCATTGTCGGAGCATCCGAACGGCATGAAACTGCACGCCTTCGATGCCAATGGCACGTCACTACGCGACGCCACCTACCTTTCCGTGGGCGGCGGGTTTGTGGTGACGGCGGGGGCATCGAACGTGAAGGTGCTCACGGCCATAGAACAATTGCCGTATGCGTTTCAATCCGGCGACGAACTGCTCGCGCTCTGCCGTGATACCGGCAAATCCGTTGCGCAACTGATGTGGGACAACGAGCGCGTCTGGCGCAGCGACGAGGAGATCCGCTCGGGTTTGCTGCGCATCTGGGACGTGATGCAGTCATGCGTGAAGCGCGGGTGCGGTATCGACAACCCCGATGCCGATGGTTGCCTTCCTGGTCCTTTCCAGGTCAAGCGTCGGGCGCCGGTTTTGTATCGGGCGCTGGTTGGCAAGCCTGAGCAGGCGTTGCGCGACCCGCTTTCCATGATCGACTGGATCAACCTGTACGCAATCGCCGTGAACGAGGAAAACGCCGTGGGCGGGCGTGTGGTGACGGCCCCGACCAACGGCGCAGCGGGCATCATCCCGGCCGTGCTGCATTACTACGACCGGTTCATGCCGGGATCGAACCAGCAGGGCGTGATCGACTTTTTGCTGACGGCGGCGGCCATCGGGATCTTGTACAAGATGAACGCATCGATATCCGGCGCTGAAGTCGGATGTCAGGGCGAGGTTGGCGTTGCATGTTCGATGGCTGCGGCCGGATTGGCGGCGGTGATGGGTGGCACGCCGACGCAGGTTGAAAACGCGGCTGAGATCGGGATGGAGCACAACCTTGGGCTGACTTGCGATCCTGTTGGCGGGATGGTGCAGATTCCGTGTATTGAACGAAATGCAATGGGATCGATGAAAGCGGTGAATGCGGCGCGCATGGCGATGCGCGGGGACGGCAGTCATTATGTTTCGCT
>NZ_CAXTGZ010000378.1:0-6041 GCF_964243625.1 uncultured Caballeronia sp. | reverse complement strand
AGCAGCTGCATGATGATCGACGCCGAGATGTACGGCATGATCCCAAGCGCGAAGATCGTGAACCTGGACAGTGCGCCACCCGAGAACATGTTGAACATGCCAAGGATGCCGCCTGACTGACTCTGGAAAAGCTTCGCCAGCTGATCCGGGTCGATACCCGGCACCGGAATATGCGCACCGATACGGTAGACGATCAGCGCCAGCAGCAAGAACATTGCACGCCGACGCAAATCGCCGAACTTCGCAGCGCTTCGACCGGATTTTGCGAGACTCGGGCTATTAGCCAAGAACCTTCTCCGATGCTTTCGCTAACAACGACAACACGCGCACGTTACTCAGCGAACGAGCCGCCAGCGGCTTCGATCGCAGCACGAGCACCCTTCGTAGCGGTGAGGCCCTTAACCGTGATCTTGCGCGTCAGTTCGCCCGTCTTGATGATCTTTGCGCTCGTAATGAGCACGCCGAGCAGACCGGCTTGCTTCAAAGCCAACAAATCGACTTCGTCGACCGGCAGCTTCTCGATATCCGACAGGCGCACTTCACCAACGAACTCACGCGTCAGCGAGCTAAAGCCACGCTTCGGCAGACGACGTTGCAAAGGCATCTGGCCGCCTTCGAAGCCGACTTTATGAAAGCCGCCCGAACGCGATTTCTGACCCTTGTGACCACGACCTGCAGTCTTGCCGAGGCCGGAACCGATACCGCGACCGACGCGACGCTTTGCGTGCTTCGCGCCTTCTGCCGGCTTGAGGTTATTCAAATCCATATTCAACTCCTTGATCCCTGGTCAGCCGCTTAGCTGAGGACTTTGACAAGGTACGAGACCTTGTTGATCATCCCGCGCACTGCCGGCGTGTCCTGCAGTTCGCTGACCGAGTTGAGTCGGCGCAGGCCCAGACCACGCACCGTTGCACGATGCGTTTCGCGGGTCCCAATCAGGCTCTTCACGAGCTGAACCTTGACAGTTTTTTCAGACATGGTGACCACCTGGCTTAGCCCAAAATATCTTCGACGGACTTGCCGCGCTTCGCCGCGATGTCACCCGGCGTCGACTGCTTGCGCAGGCCGTCGAGTGTTGCACGAACGAGGTTGTACGGATTCGTCGAACCGTGGCTCTTCGCCACAACGTTTTGAACGCCCATCACGTCGAACACTGCGCGCATCGGGCCGCCGGCGATAACACCCGTACCGTCCTTGGCCGGAGCCAGGAGAACAGCGGATGCGCCATGCTTACCGTGCACTTCGTGTTGCAGCGTACCGTTCTTCAACGGCACCTTGAACATGTTGCGGCGTGCTTGTTCCATTGCCTTTTGAACAGCAACCGGAACTTCCTTCGCTTTGCCCTTGCCCATGCCGATGCGGCCATCGCCATCGCCAACCACGGTCAGTGCGGCAAAACCGAGAATCCGGCCGCCCTTCACAACCTTGGTCACGCGATTGACCGCGATCATTTTTTCACGGAGGCCGTCGTCGCGTTCTTCAGCCTTCACATTCGCTTGCATCTTTGCCATGACGAATTCTTCCCTTAGAACTTGAGTCCGGCTTCGCGTGCCGCATCAGCCAGCGCTTTCACGCGGCCGTGGTAACGGAAACCTGAACGGTCGAAGGCGACGGATTCGACGCCGGCAGCCTTGGCTTTTTCAGCAATACGCTTACCGACAGCGATCGCAGCGTTGACGTTGCCGCCCTTACCGGTCTTGTCGGCCAGTTCGGCACGCACTTCAGCTTCGAGCGTCGACGCGCTTGCCAGCACCTTGGTGCCGCATGCCGAGAACACTTGCGCATAGATATGCGTGTTCGTGCGATGCACAGCCAGACGTGCGACCTGCAGCTCAGCGATCTTAACGCGCGTCTGTTTAGCGCGGCGCAGGCGAGATTGAGTCTTATCCATGATTGCGCACCCTTACTTCTTCTTCGTTTCTTTGAGGATGACGACTTCGCCGAAGTAGCGCACGCCCTTGCCCTTGTAGGGCTCCGGCGGACGGTAACCGCGAACTTCCGCAGCGACCTGGCCAACTTTCTGCTTGTCGATCCCCTTGATCACGATTTCGGTTTGCGTCGGGGTTTCAACCTTGATGCCTTCCGGCATCGCGTGCACCACGGGGTGCGAGAAACCCAGCGACAGATTCAGCTTGTCGCCCTGCGCCTGCGCGCGATAACCAACGCCAACCAGCGTCAGCTTGCGCTCGAAACCCTTCGTAACGCCATTCACCATGTTCGCCACGAGGGCGCGCATCGTGCCCGACATCGCATTCGCTTCACGGCTTTCATCAGCCGGGGCGAAGTTGAGCGTGCCGTTGTCGTTTGCTACCGTAACAAGCGGGTTGGCCGCTTGCGTAATTGTACCCAGCGGGCCCTTCACGGTGATTGCTTCGCCGCTGAAGGCCACTTCCGCGCCTTGCGGCAGCGTAATCGGGCTTTTACCTACTCGAGACATGTTTCTTCTCCTTTTCGGCTTAAGCGACGTAGCAGAGGACTTCGCCGCCGACGCCGGTCTGGCGCGCCTTGCGGTCGGTCATCACACCCTGGGGCGTCGACACGATTGCAACGCCGAGACCGTTCATCACAACCGGAATGTCGTTACGACCGCGATACACACGCAGACCAGGCTTCGAGACGCGTTCAATGCGCTCGATAACCGGACGGCCGGCGTAGTACTTCAACGCGATATTCAATTCCGACTTCGCACCTTCAGACTTCACTGCGAAATCGTCGATATAACCTTCGTCCTTCAAAACCTGCGCAATCGCAACCTTGACTTTCGACGAGGGCATTGTCACCGACACTTTCTCAACCATCTGCGCATTGCGGATGCGAGTCAGCATATCGGCGATAGGATCACTCATGCTCATTTACGTATCTCCTATTACCAGCTCGCCTTGGTCAGGCCAGGGATTTCGCCGCGGAAAGCGATTTCGCGAATCTTGCTGCGTGCCAATCCGAATTTGCGGAACGTACCACGCGGACGACCCGTGATCGCGCAGCGGTTACGCTTGCGAGTGGGGTTCGAGTTGCGGGGCAGTTGCTGCAGTTCGAGACGAGCGGCATAACGCTCTTCGTCCGACTTGCTCGCGTCATCGATGACCGCCTTCAGCGCAGTACGCTTGGGAGCGTACTTTGCAGCAAGGCGTGCACGCTTCTTTTCACGTTCGATCAGTGCCAGTTTAGCCACGGTAACCTCAGTTTCTGAACGGGAACTTGAAGCTGGCGAGCAGTGCCTTCGCTTCATCGTCAGTCTTCGCGGTCGTCGTGATGCTGATGTTCAGCCCACGAAGCGCGTCGATCTTGTCGTAATCGATCTCGGGGAAAATGATCTGCTCTTTCACACCGATGTTGTAGTTGCCGCGACCGTCGAACGCACGACCCGATACACCGCGGAAGTCACGAACCCGGGGGAGCGCAACCGTCACGAAACGATCGAGAAATTCGTACATGGCCTGACCGCGCAGCGTAACCATCGCGCCGATCGGGTAGCCCTGACGAATCTTGAAGCCAGCGATAGCCTTGCGTGCCTTCGTGATAACCGGCTTTTGGCCAGCAATCTTCGTCAGGTCGCCAACGGCGTTTTCGATGATCTTCTTGTCGGCGACGGCTTCGCCAAGACCCATGTTCAGGGTGATCTTGGTGATGCGCGGCACTTCCATGATGGACTTGTAGCCGAACTTCTCAACGAGGCCGGGTACAACCTTCTCTTTATAAAATTCTTGCAGACGTGCCATTTTTTACTCCGCGTCAGACGCTAAGCGTGGCACCGGTCGACTTCAAGAAGCGAACCTTCTTGTCGCCTTCGACCTTGATGCCCACACGTGACGCCTTGCCATTCGCGTCGACCAATGCGACGTTCGAAATATGCAGCGGCATCGTCTTGGCTTCTACGCCGCCCGTCGTACCCTTCATCGGGTTCGGCTTGACATGCTTCTTGACGAGATTGATACCCTCGACCGTCACACGTTCTTCGCCAACGGACAGCACGACGCCGCGCTTGCCTTTATCTTTGCCAGCGGTAACGATAACTTCGTCACCTTTGCGAATCTTATTCATCGCGACTCCTTACAGCACTTCCGGCGCGAGCGAAACGATCTTCATAAATCGTTCACTACGCAATTCACGCGTAACCGGTCCGAAAATACGCGTACCGATAGGCTCGAGCTTGGCATTCAAAAGTACGGCGGCATTACCGTCGAACTTGATCAGCGAGCCGTCCTGGCGGCGCACGCCCTTGGCCGTACGAACGACCACGGCGTTGTAGATTTCGCCCTTCTTCACGCGTCCGCGCGGCGTTGCTTCCTTGACGGTCACCTTGATGATGTCGCCAATGCTAGCGTAACGACGCTTCGAGCCGCCGAGCACCTTGATGCACATAACTTCACGTGCACCCGTGTTGTCGGCAACTTCAAGCCGAGTTTCGGTCTGAATCATGGTTTATCTTTCCCAACTTAATCCAGTTACGCCACCATGGCGCACCCGGTCAGTCTTGGTCCCGTCAGCCTGGTGGCTGCTTGGGTTAGAACAGGCAGCGAGGGCAGACGAAACCCGCCATCGCAATCCGGTGAATCTGTCAGCACAGGCTTGGCGCCTGCACCGGCTTCCCCCACCAACTTCGCCCGCGATGGGGCTCCCACAAAGAGGGAAGACCGAAATTATAACGCATAATTTCGGTCTGGCAAGCGAAAGTTACTGCGACACTTCTTTGTTGCGGTTTTGCTGCTTAGATGACGCGTGCTGCTTCCAGCAATTTCGACACAACCCAGGCTTTCGTCTTGGAAATCGGACGGGTCTCCTGGATTTCAACGAGATCACCTTCGTTATACGTGTTCGCGTCATCGTGAGCGTGGTACTTCTTCGACCGCACGACGTACTTGCCGTAGATCGGGTGCTTTACGCGATGCTCGACCAGCACGGTGACCGTCTTTTCCATCTTGTTGCTGACGACCTTGCCGACCAGCGTCCGCTTGAGCGAGGTTTTTACGCTATCGTTCATTTCTGGTTCGCCTTCTCAGTCAGGACGGTCCGCACACGAGCGATATCGCGACGAACCTTCTTCAATTGACTGTTGTTGGTCAATTGCTGGGTCGCGAGTTGCATGCGCAGGCCGAATTGCGCCTTCAGCAGGTCCGTCAGCTCTTGATTGAGAGCGGCCTGGTCTTTCTGGTGAAGTTCGGAAGCCTTCATCATTGCTCCTTAGGCGCCGAGCTGGCGTGAAACGAAGTACGTCTTCAGCGGCAGCTTTGCTGCAGCCAGACGGAACGCTTCACGTGCCAACTCTTCAGTAACACCGTCCATTTCATACAACATCTTGCCCGGTTGAATCTCTGCGACGTAGTACTCAGGGTTACCTTTACCGTTACCCATCCGTACTTCAGCCGGCTTTTGCGAGATCGGCTTGTCCGGGAAAATGCGGATCCAGATACGGCCGCCACGTTTAATGTGACGCGTCATTGCTCGACGCGCCGCTTCGATTTGGCGCGCGGTCAAACGGCCGCGACCGATAGCTTTCAGACCATATTCACCGAACGACACTGCGTTGCCGCGCGTCGCCTTGCCGGTGTTACGACCCTTCTGCTCTTTGCGATACTTTCTGCGTTTCGGTTGCAGCATCGTTATTCTCCAGTCTTCCCGTCGCCGCCGGCACCGCCAGCACGACGGGGAGCGCCTGCGCCACGGCGCGCACCTGCGTTTGCCGGACCACCACCTTCACCGTCACGACGCGGACGGCGATCGCCACCCGGACGTGCGTTGCGGCGCGGACGCTTGTCTTCGGCTACTTCTTCGACCACCGGTGCGTCATTGCGGCCCAGCGTGTCGCCCTTGTAGACCCACACCTTGACGCCGATGATGCCGTAGGTCGTCTTCGCTTCCGAAGTTGCGTAGTCGATATCTGCGCGCAGCGTGTGAAGCGGAACGCGACCTTCGCGATACCACTCCGTACGAGCGATTTCGATACCGTTAAGACGGCCTGCGCTCATGATCTTGATGCCCTGGGCACCCAGACGCATGGCGTTTTGCATCGCACGCTTCATCGCGCGGCGGAACATGATCCG
>NZ_CAXTGZ010000377.1:0-6062 GCF_964243625.1 uncultured Caballeronia sp. | reverse complement strand
CTGGCCGAGCGCGATCCCGACAAGCTCGTGGAGATCATCGCGGCGCTGGAGCCGACGCTGGGCGGCGTCAACCTGGAGGACATCAAGGCGCCGGAGTGCTTCTACATCGAGAAGAAGCTGCGCGAGCGCATGAAGATTCCCGTTTTCCACGACGACCAGCACGGCACGGCGATCATTGCATCGGCTGCAATTCTCAACGGGCTGAAAGTCGTCGGCAAGAAGCTCGACGAAGTGAAGCTCGTGTGTTCGGGCGCGGGCGCCGCCGCGATCGCGTGTCTCGATTTGCTCGTCGACCTCGGGCTCAAGAAGTCGAACATCCTCGTCTGCGACTCGAAGGGCGTGATCTACGAGGGACGCGGCAACCTGGATCCATCGAAGGAACGCTACGCCGCGAACACGACAGACCGCACGCTCGCGGACGCCATCGATCAAGCCGACGTTTTCCTCGGCTGCTCGAGCGCTGGCGTGCTCAAGCCGGAAATGGTCAAGGTCATGGGCACGCAGCCGCTGATCCTCGCGCTCGCCAATCCGGAGCCCGAAATCCGTCCGGAAGAAGCGAAGAAAGTGCGTCCGGATGCGATCATCGCTACGGGCCGTTCGGACTATCCGAACCAGGTGAACAACGTGTTGTGCTTCCCGTTCATCTTTCGCGGTGCGCTGGACGTGGGCGCGACCACCATCACTGAAGAGATGAAGCTCGCGTGCGTGCGCGCGATCGCGGAACTCGCCCAAGAGACCGATCAGGGCGATGAAGTCGCCAAAGCGTACGAAGGCCATTCGCTCGAGTTTGGGCCCGATTACTTGATTCCGAAGCCGTTCGATCCGCGCCTGATCATCAAGATCGCGCCGGCCGTGGCGCAAGCCGCGATGGACTCGGGCGTGGCGACACGTCCCATTCACGATATGGACGCGTATCGCGAAGAGCTGGGCACGACGGTTTATCGTACGGGCATGGTGATGCGGCCGGTGTTTGCCGCGGCCAAGTCGGCGCCCGCGCGCATCGTGTTTGCCGAAGGTGAAGACGAGCGTGTGCTGCGCGCCGCGCAATTCGTGCTGCTGGAGAAGATCGCGAAGCCGATCATCATCGGGCGCCCGGCGGTGGTAGAAATGCGGCTGCAGAAGATGGGCTCGAAGCTCAAGCCTGGCACAGACTTCGAGATCGTGAATCCGGAAGACGATCCGCGTTACCAGAAATGCTGGCAGGAGTATCACAACATTGCTGCACGCGAAGGCGTGACGCCGGACAACGCGAAGGCCGCGCTGCGCAAGTTCAACACGTTGATTGGCGCCATCCTGGTTCGTCTCGGCGATGCCGACGGCATGATCTGCGGCATGATCGACACGTATCACGACCATCTCAAATTCATCGAGCAAGTGTTGGGCAAGGCTGACGGCGTACAAAACTTCGCCGCCATGAACCTGCTGATGCTGCAGGGACGCAATCTCTTTATCAGCGATACGTATGTCAACGAGGTCCCGACGCCCGAGCAACTCGCCGATATGACCATTCTGGCGGCGCGTGAAATCGAGAAGTTCGGGATCGCGCCGAAGGTGGCGTTGTTGTCGAACTCGAACTTCGGCAGCGTGCCGACGGCTTCATCGAAGCGCATGGCCGAGGCTCGCAAGCTGATCGCCGAACGTGCGCCGGATCTGGAAGTCGATGGCGAAATGCACGGCGATGCAGCCTTGTCGGAGGTGGTACGCAAAGCCGCGATGCCGGCCTCGACACTGACCGGCGAGGCGAACCTGTTGATCATGCCGAACGTGGAAGCCGCGAACATCACCTATAACCTGCTCAAGATGGTGAGCGGGGAAGGCGTGACAGTCGGTCCGTTCCTGCTTGGCGCTGACAAGCCAGTGCACATTCTCACGCCTGCCGCGACCGTGCGGCGGATCATCAACATGACAGCGGTGGCATCGGCGAATGCGCGGGTGAAGGCGGCTGGCAACGCGGTGTGATGAAGTGGATTTGATCGTCACCATTACTATGTGACGAGATTTGATCAGGTGGGGACAGGCGGTGACCGAATAGATCGGTCACCGCTTTTTTTTCACGCGCCAGAAATATCTAACTCAAACGTGACATGGACGCTTAGGAATTTTTTTAAAGAGATAAGAAAGTTGTCGCACATACAACGGCGTCTTTCTTATTCGGACAAATCTGATTTGGTTGGCAAGGAGTGCTGAGTAGAGTCGCGGATCGTTTCACTTACCTGTTTGTTGCGGCGAATTATTTCTTGAGTTCGTTTCGCGTCAGACACATTCCGCATAACTCTTTGCAGGTATTCAGCATGAACAAGGTCTTTAAATCGGTTTGGAGCGAAGCTCTGGGTGCTTGGGTCGCAGCATCGGAATTGTGTCGCGGACGCGGGAAGGGCGGCGGGAAGGTGGCGCGGGCGGTGGCGTTGGCAGTGGCGTTGGGAATGGCGGGTGGGGCGTTTGCTGCTGGAGCGGGGACATCGGTGTCCAATGCAAGTCCGGCCACTGCAACGAACTTGACCGACATTGCGATTGGTTCAGGCGCGACCGCAGCGAGCAAGACCAAGGATGCGATTGCTATCGGCGACACTGCAGCGAGCTCGGCGGATGGCGCAATCAGCATCGGCGGCAGTGTTTCAAACGCGGCGACTAACTCAATTTTGATGGGGAACGCAGGAGTTCCGGCCGGAACGACCGGGCAGGTACCGGTTGCTTCGATTGACGCTGGTTCGACCGCGTCGGTATTTTTCGCGCCTGCTGGCGGCTCGGTTCAGACGTCGGCGAACTCGTTTTCCTTCAATCCCTATGCCGGAATCAAGACCTCGGGGTCGCCCGACTCCGTGAATATCTCGGGGACGGTAAGCGCGGCGCCATCGTCTGTAGCCATCGGTAGCAAATCCAGCGTCACCAACACTACTGCTGCAGCGACAGCAGGTGTCGCGGTCGGAGCGAATGCCTCAGTGCAGGCGTTGAACTCAGTGGCGATTGGTGCCAACTCAGTAGCTAATCGAGTCAATTCGTTTTCGGTCGGCGGCAATGGTACGACCCGCGTAATTACCCAGGTATCGAACGGCACAAAAGCAAATGACGCCGTGAACATGTCGCAAATCCAGAATATTGTGGACGGACTGGGCGGCGGAGCGGAAATCAGCGCAGACGGATCAATAACAACGCCCTCTTATTCAGTGAATGGGTCGGATGTGCCGGGCGTTGGCCAGGCGATCAGTGCGCTGGACAGCCGTCTGCAGAACGCGGTCATGTACGACGGCGTGACCAGTTCGGTCAGCCAAGCAGCACGCCGACAGCCGCGGGCGACGAAGGAAGCACAAGCGCCGGGCGGTTGCTGCAGCCATGCCACTCGAACCTGATGCTCAGTGCTGCGGGCAAGACGGTAGTCAGCGCCAGCGTGGCTAATTAAAAAGACAACAACACGCATGGGCAGTTCGAAACCTGGATCATCCCTTTCCACGCCGCGGCGTTGCATATGTTCGATCGATTGTTTTCATCCTCGTATAGTTTCTTTCGGATAGTGCCTATGACTATTCTTATAAGCTCCCAATAAACTACGGAAAGTAGGGCGCTTAAGACAATGAGACAACGGTGCTTGGGTTATCAAGCGCGGGTCGGTTGTCGGTCATAGGTGTAAGCGGTGCGGTTTCCGAAATATGTTGAATCCGCCGTAATCTGAATAATCAATATATTAGGAATGCGTATCAATAATGAAAAGGAAATATAAGACGGTTTTAAACGAAGTCTTCGTCAATCGTGACGTGAAGGGCGAAAAGACGAGCGCCGGTTACAAGCTGTTCGAGCGGAAACGCAGCATTCATCTGGCGCCTCCGACCAAGTCCAAGCAAGCAACAGACTTGCAATTGTGGTCGTTGAGATGAGGGAAATTGAAATGATTGGCACACTGTCTCACGGTGCACATCGGCCCGTCGCGGGCGCGTGCATCAGCACTGGAAAGCGGAAAACACGGTCTGCCAGATTGGTGGCGACAGCGGTAAGTGGACTGATAGTTGCCGCGACGTCGGGCACGGTATCCGCGTCGACATCCGGATTGGCAAGCGTATTCGCGCAAGAGTCGGCCTATGCGTCGGCAAAGTCGCTGGCTCAGGCGCCAGCGCAGCGGTTCGCGAGCACAAGTCACGTAGCGATGGGAGTTGTCAAAGTCACCAAACCCGGTTCTCTCGATGGCGACGCGTTGCTTTATGATCCGGCACGCAGTCAGGAATATCCCGCGCAGGCACGGGATATTGCCGAAACCGCGCCCAGCACGAAGCTATCGGTAGTTCTCGAAAAGGCCGAGACGATGATCGGCGTCCCCTATTCGTGGGGCGGCAATACGCCGGCACAGGGACTCGATTGCAGCGGTTTCGTGCGATATGTCTATGCGAAGGCGGCGGGGATTGTATTGCCACGAGTTTCATCGCAGATCAGTCGTCAAGGCGTGGCGATCGCGCAAACGGATTTGCATCCCGGCGATCTCGTGTTCTTCAATACAACACGCGGTACCGCAACGCACGTTGGAATCTATGTCGGCGAGGACCAGTTCATTCACGCGCCGAAAAAAGGTGCTTTTATTCGCATTGAATCAATGAAAAGCGCCTACTGGACCCGACGATATTACGGCGCGCGACGAGTCGCGTAAGAGCTCGATGGATAAACCCTTAACGACAAAACGCCCGATGAAAATTCATCGGGCGTTTTGCGATGCACTGAAGCAAAAGCTCAAGCCACTTGCCGCGTCTCACTGCCGACCGGTGCACGCCACCGCGCCAGCAAGGCATTCCATTTCAGACGCGCCGCGTTCACGTTGTTGTCCTTCACGTGACCGTAACCGCGCATGGAATCGGGCAGACTTGCGAGTTCTATCGCCAACGGCAATTTATCGAGCGTCAAGCCGCTGAGCAATTCCTTTATCAGCGCCTCATATTCCGAAATCAACGCTCGCTCCATCTTCCGTTCTTCGGTCTTGCCGAAAACATCCATCGATGTGCCCCGCAAGAACTTCATCTTCGCCAGGACTTTCATCGCGGATAGAACCCATGGGCCGTATTGCTTCTTGATGAGATGGCCGTGCGCGTCCTTCTTCGAAAACATCGGCGGCGCGAGATGGAAATTGATCTTCCAGTCGCCTTCGAAACTGCCCTTCAACCGCTCCACGAACGCCGGATCGGCATAAAGACGCGCGACTTCGTACTCGTCCTTGTACGCCATCAGCTTGTGCAGGTTCCTGGCGACAGCTTCGGTCAGTGCGTATTGACCGTCGGGTACGCCAAGCGATGCTTCCGCAACCCGGACTTCCGCGACAAGCCGGCCGTAACGCGCGGCGTACGCCTCGTTTTGATAGTCGGCGAGATAGCCGATGCGCTTTTCGATCAACGCGTCCAATGCCTTCGGCGTATGCAGCGCGATGATCTTGCTGCTGCCTTGTACATCCGATGAACCCCCCCGATTCTGTCCTTTCACCAGTCGTTGCAGACCATCGAGATCATGCGCCGCGTGACGGCCCCATTCGAACGCCGCGAGATTTTTCTCGACCTGCACAGCGTTGAGTTCGATCGCGCGAACCAGCGACTCGTGCCGCAACGGCACCCAGCCGCGCTGCCATGCAAAACCCAGTACGAACGGGTTCGTGTAGATGGCGTCGCCGAGCAGTGCTACGGCAAAACGGTTTGCATCGACTAGAGATACGTGCTCACCCGCGGCCGTGCGGATGTCGGCTTCTGCGCTCGCGCCCGGGAAACGCCAGTTCGGGTTCTTGATGAACTCGGCAGTCGGCGTTTCGGCGCTGTTCACGACGACCCGCGTGTGGCCGGGCTGCATGCGCGAGCCGCATTCGTCGCTGGCGGTGACGATCGGATCGCAACCGATCACCAGATCCGCTTCGCCCATCGCGATGCGCGTGGCGTGAATATCGCCAGGCTGGTTCGCGATCTGCACATGGCTCATCACCGCGCCGCCTTTTTGCGCGAGGCCGGTGACATCGAGCACGGTCACGCCTTTTTGCTCGAGATGCGACGCCATGCCAAGCAATGCGCCAATGGTCACGACGCCCGTTCCGCCTACTCCCGTGACCA
>NZ_CAXTGZ010000376.1:0-6075 GCF_964243625.1 uncultured Caballeronia sp. | reverse complement strand
GGCGGGCGAGCTTGATGACGCTTTCCCCGCTTTCAGGCCCAAGACCGCAATCAACTACGAGCACCAGATCCCGTCCGACCACAATGCCGACGTTCGGTACGAGCGGGATCCGCTTGTCGGGCAAGACGAACACGCCCGGAGCCACCTCGGCCGGAAAACGCGCATCCACGATGGGCAAGGGTCGGTCCGGCACGGTTCGACCCATCTGCGCCGGCGCGTTGACCGGCTCATCGGCCTTCGCAACAACTGTTGTCATCAAGGAAGCAAGGCCACCGTACAAAGATAACTTAAGTAGCTCTCGCCGACTGGCGGTAGGAAATGCAGATTGCTGTAGAACGCCTGTCTTGAATAAGTCCATTGTGCCTACCTTTTTCGTTTCGGTGACAATCAATCAAAGCTATACGGCAATTATGCGCGGTTCTCTATGCGCGCTGCATCTTCTTCCTTGTCAGTGACTTAGCAGGATGCCATCAACCATGGCAACTGTGCCGTTATAGGAGGCGATATCGAGTTTGCTTCGATAATTGAGTATGGGAGCGGAAAGGACGGTTTGAAGGCCAACCATCCTGCTCCTCGGGCATATCTTTCGACCTTCCTTGAGAATGGCCAGTGGCGAGCTGCAGGACCCTTTGCAGACGATGCCGGGGCATTGTGTGCTGAGGCCGATTGGCCACCAGCGTCCGCACCGGCGCGACGTGGCATGGCGTTCCGTCGTGGCGCGCGCTTACCTTGATTCCCCTTCATTCCTACGCTTCAACCATTACGATCGGGAAAAGCCAGCGAGACACTCAGTCCGCCGCCCACAGCATTGGTGACTGAAAGTGCTCCGCCGTTGCGTCGCGTTAGTCTTCGCACAATTGCGAGCCCCAGCCCGGAATGCGCATCGCCTCCACGAGCGGCGTCCAGGCGCACGAACGGTTGAGTCGCTCGCTCAAGCTGTTCGTCGAGAATTCCGGGGCCGTGATCACGTAGTGTCAATGTAAAATTCCCGTCTTGTATGGACGTTGTGACTTCGACTGGCGGCTCCCCATAGGCCATGGCATTTTCCAGCAGGTTGGAGAGGATTCGGTCGATATCGACCAACGGTAATCTGAAATTGCTTCCCGCGTGAAGATCCAGCTTGAGCAGGGACTCTTCCTCGTCGTCGTCGGGTACGCTCCCATACTGACGCGCGCAGTAGGCATCGACCGAGATCAGTGGTGATCTGTCCGATTTATCACGCACGAAGTCAAGGAATTGCGTGATGATTCTCCCAAGCGATTCGGCGTCGCTGAGAAAACCCACGCGTTCTGCTCCGTCAGGCAGCAAATCTGCGCGTACGAGCATTCGTGTCAACGGTGTGCGTAGGTCGTGAGCGACGCCAGCCAACATCATGGCGCGTTCTTGGTCGTGCTCGCTGATCTGGCGAACCATCTCGTTAAAGTCGCTGATCAGTTCCGCCACCTCGCGCGGGCCGCTCGCGCTAACCACCGGCGCACTGATGCCCATACGGAATTCACGTGCCGCTTTTGCAAGGCGTCGCAGCGGCCGCTGAGCATCCCAGGTGCCAGCGGCCGCGACCAAGATAGCGAAGGCGAGCATCAAAGCCAGCGCGCTACGGACGCGACCAGCAGAAAAGGTGGCATCCGGTATTTCGAACCAGTTTTTGTCGCCCGCATAGTGAACCCATATTGTTCCTGCTCCGCCGGCTTGGATGACTTGGCTGCCCGCGGGTAAAAACCTGCGCAGCGCGTTCTCGAATAAGCCATAGGTTTCGCGCGGCGCAATCGAAGCGCCGTCAAAAGGTGTGTCTCGGGCTTCCAAATAACCGAATCCCAGCAAGTCGGCGATGCGCTTGGTGGCACCCAAACCGTCGGGCCTCGCCTGCTCAATCATCAGCAGATCATGATATGCATGTTCCGCGTGTTGAGAGTTCGCTTCACGGCCGAAAAGAAACAGCGACGCAGCGTATGACAGCACGAGGAGGCTCGTTGTCATCACTACAGCGCGACTGAAGAGGGTGTTAAGGCGAATCTTCACGTTCGATCTCACTTGGCACGAACATGTACCCGACGCCGCGCACCGTTTGAATCATGCAAGGTTGGGACGGGTCTTCTGTTAGCAATCGACGCAGCCGCCAGACAGACAGATCCATGCCTCGCTCGGTGATATCCGCATCGGGGCCGTACAACAGGTCGAGTAGCCGGCCGCGTGACAAGATTTCCATGGGACGAGTAACGAAGACTTCCAGTAGCGCATAACTCGCGTGAGGCAATTTCATCCGTTTGTCGTCGCAATAGAGTACACGAGCGCCAAGGTCCAGGCGAAACCTTCCAAACCAGTAAATGTCCTGGCGTGCGGGTGCGGCCGCCGGCATTCGACCCGAGTGGTGACGCAGCACCGCCTTGATACGTGCGAACAACTCCAGAGGCGTGAAAGGCTTGCCAATGAAGTCATCAGCGCCTAGCTCTAGACCGACCACGCGATCGACATCGTCTGCCAACGCTGTGAGCATGATAACTGGAATATCATCGCCCGAAGCGCGTAGATTTTTAAGCGCGGTTAGTCCATCGACTCCGGGCATCATGACATCTAAAATTACGATAGACGGTCGCTCAAGAGCTAGACGGTTCGCAAGATTGTTGGCATTGTGAAGGACCGAAAATTCGATACCGCGTTGCTGAAAAAACGCTCTCAACAGATCGCGCAAGCCCGCGTCGTCATCCACAAGCAAAACCTGAATTACGTCAATATTCATGCGCACACTCCCGTCCGTCCTGTTTAACGCGGACCCTCCGGCGCGCATTATGCACCGCTCGGCTCAATGGCGCGTTGCACACTGAAAAGTAATACTAATCTTCCTTCACCAGACTCAAGCGCGGAACCGTCCTTAGGTTATATGGCTCTTTGCGGAGGTGTCTGTAAGAGTAGCGTGAATCGGCACAGCAGACGTTCTTGCGTCAAAATCTCGGGACAGATGACGTATTGATACAGCGTACCGCGTCGTCCGTACGGTCTGTGCTTTGGCATCGCGACTAGCGGTGTGTACGCGACAGCAGAAAACCCCGTCTCCTCGGTTGCTCGAATCGTGCACAGAAGACGTCAGAAAGGTACTTCGCACGGGTATCACCTAGCGCGCCCAAGAGTAGCGCTTCCATCTTTGCCCGTAGGCGACCCAATGGGACGCGCCATCCGCTGCCAAGAGCATCGCAAAGGGGTCTAGCGGCATTGGAAGCCTTACTAAATGGCCTCGAAACGGCGCCCGTGCTTCGAAGATGCCAGTAGACCGCGCCCCGCGTTACAGGTTGAAGGCATGCCTTCCGCGGTATTGAGAATCGCTGCACGGATCTCCAGCGCTTGCGCTCTCGCGCGCCACATGCTTGTCAACCCATGCTCGCCGCGCATTCCTCGCAACGGATCGATCGCAATGTCATTGATGGATGATAGCGGGGTCGGAGACACGCTCCGTTTCCAGATTATTTCAAAATCTTTCGGATCGAAACTTAGAGGGTCAAGAATTTGATTACTCTTCTATTGCGTTCAACGACAGGGCACAACGTTCCAATCTACGGTCGCCGCTTACCGGTCCAGTGCAAGACCACGGCACCTAACGAAGCCGGGATTCACCAAAGTCTTGCACGAGGCTCATGGAGATCGCTTTGTCTCTATTCATTCGATTCAGTTTGCGGTTTTATAGTAAGTGATCGTACGTATTGAAATTTAATTTCGGAACCGTTGCTTCTGTCCTTGATTCACGAAGTGCTTTACGTTCAGGCTTGGTCGTCGCGTTTGACAACGGGAGACACAACGGGAAGTTTATCGACTCATCAAATCCTGACTCTCACCGCAATCATCTTCTAACTATTTGGAGAACATCATGAAAAACATTTTTATAGCATCGTTGTTGGTCATAAGCACGGCTCTTGTGGCTGGCCCCGCTCTCGCGAGTGGATATGGCCCGGCACCGTACTACAACCCGTTGGCCGGTGCACCTGCATCGCAGCGCGGTCTAAGTGCTGTGACAATTGCCGCTGAAACAAACACGCTTGAAGTATCTTACTCGGCATATGGCGGTGCGCCAGAATCCAAGGCAGTATCGTCCGTCGGCCATCAAGCGGACAAGACCGGATCAATGTTACCGGCCCAATGAATCGACGTGCGTGGTCACGGCGCAATTTAAAATTTGCGCCGGCGATGGACCCAAGGTTAGCGCACTTGTCGTGCAACAGAGAGCGCCTGTTTAGGTAACTCCCGTTTTGCCGTGACCAAGGAATAATTGCCGCGTCTTAAAATGAGGATTCGGCATTCCGAACAACCGCAATAGATGACCAGATCTCTTATCCGCTTAGCACTGCTCAGACGGATGACTTTCCAAGCCCGTTTTGTATGAGGCTCACGGAGTTACTTTGAGAAAACTTTCATGCTTGATTCAATGGGCTCAATCTACTATTGAGATAGGTAGTCCTACATTTCGGAATTTGACATACCGTTCGATCGTTCTGTTCGATGATCCACACAGTGCTTTAATTTTAGGTTTGGTCGCCGCGCTTACTTTAAGCGTCGCAGCCTGCGCCGTCGGCCCCGATTATAAGAAGTCGCCGGTTGCCGTTCCGAACTCGTTCAAGGAAGGCGCCAATTGGCAACGCGCACAGGCAAATCCGCAAGGATCTTTGTCCAGCACTTGGTGGCTCGAGTATCACGACGACACGCTGTCGCACTTAATCGAGCAATCTCTCAAAGTTAATCAGTCGATCGCCTCCGCTGAAGCGGCGTACGGACTTGCCAAGGCCACAGTGGACGCCAATACCGCCAGCCTGTTCCCTACGGTCACCGCAGGCATGTCAGGTACGCGTAGCGGCAACGGCGCGGCTGCCACTACGACCACCGGTCAAGCGACCGCAGGTGGGACGAGCGCGCCGACTAACCTCGTCAGTGCGAACGCAACAGCCAGTTGGGAACTCGACTTGTGGGGTCAAGTCCGCCGCGGGATTGAGTCGGCTAAAGCGAGCGCCCAGGCAAGCGATGCGGAACTCGCCGGGGAGCGTCTTTCCATTGCGACGAGCGTCGCTATGGACTATCTCGAGTTGCGGCAGGCGGACATAGACATCGCCTTTCTCACGCTCCAGCAACAGATCGATACTCGCATCCTTGACATGACGCGAGCCGGCTTTTCGCAAGGAACTCAGACGAACGACGATGTGCTAACGGCACAAGACACGCTTGAAGTGGTGATTGCTGATTTGCAGACCACTGAGACTTCTCGCGAGCAGTACGAGCACGCGATTGCCGTATTGATCGATCAGCCGCCGGCGAGTTTTTCGCTAATGCCACAAACAGACTACTCATTTTCGACGCCCTCCATCCCGCTCGGTCTGCCTTCTCAACTGCTCGAGCGGCGCTATGACGTAGTGAGCGCAGAGCGCACTGCCGCCGCGGCCAATGCAAAAATTGGTGCGGCCGAAGCGGCGTTCTTTCCCGATCTGACGCTGTCTGCAGAGGGCGGCTTTGAGCGCAACACGTTGGCACATCTGTTCTCCGTGCCAAGCCGCTTCTGGACGCTCGGTCCTGAACTTGCGGGCACGATATTCGATGGGGGCGCACGTACAGCGGCGGTCCGTGAAGCAGAAGCCACCTATGACCAAGAGGTGGCGACTTATCGCGTAACAGTATTGACCGCTTTCCAGAACGTCGAGGACAGCTTGTCTTCATTGAACCACTTGAAGCAGCAAGAAACGGCGTACGCAAATGTCCTTCAGCGCAACCGGCAACTGTTCTCGAGTGAACAAGCTCAGTTGATGGCGGGAACGGCCAGTCAGCAAAGCGTATTGACGCAGCAGCTCACCCTTTTGCAGGCGGAACAAAGCATGACGGACACCCAAGCCTCCTTGGCTGAGAGCAGCGTCACGTTAGTCAAGAATCTGGGCGGGGGCTGGCAGTGGGATGACACAAAAGGTGGTGCGACGAATACGTCATCACCGGGGCAGCTAACGTCGGCGCAGACAGTGGAAACGCCATCTCAATGACCGACCTCTCCGGTGAAACGCGCGCCCCCTCAACTCAATTCCCGCCGACTGGGGCACCGCGGTCAACGTGCAG
>NZ_CAXTGZ010000375.1:0-6109 GCF_964243625.1 uncultured Caballeronia sp. | reverse complement strand
TACCACGTCGCGACATAAGCGAGATTGTGCATGGCGACATCGAAGAGACTGACGTCCATGTCGCGGCCGATGCCGGAAGCGCGCGCCTGCACGATTCCTGCAAGCAGCGCCATGGCGGCGGTCGTGCCCGTCATCAAGTCGATGATCGACAGCCCGAAGCGCGCCGGCGGACTGTCAGGCTCGCCCGTGACCGACAGATACCCTGCTTCCGCTTGCATCAGGTAGTCGTAACCCGGCCACGACGCACGGCTTCCGGTGCGCCCATAAGCCGACAAGTGACCGCAGACGATCGCCGGATTCGACTCTTTCAGCTGGTCGTAAGTCAGCCCGAGCTTTGCGGGCAGATCGCCGCGCAGGTTGTTGAAGACCGCGTCGCTTTTCTTCACCAGGTCGAGAAGGACGCCGCGTGCTTCCGGCTTCTTGAGATCGAGCGTCAGGCTGCACTTATTGCGGTTGAACGCCTCGAAAAAGTGGCTGTCGCCTTCGCCAAAAAAATATGGACCGACCGCGCGCCCGACATCGCCGCCTTCGCGGAAATTCTCCACCTTGATGATTTCCGCGCCGAGATCGGCCAGATGCTGCGTCGCGAACGGACCCGCGCCGTACTGTTCGACCGCGACAATACGCACGCCTGAGAGCGGCAAAGTCATACCGGATTCCTCGCAATAAGGTTCTTGGCGATGATGATTCGCTGCATCTCGTTGGTGCCTTCGCCAATGCACAAGAGCGGCGCATCGCGGTACAGGCGCTCGACGTTGAACTCCTTCGAGTAGCCATAGGCGCCATGAATTCGCATGGCCTCGATGCTGTTCTCAAGCGCAGCTTCAGTGGCGAAGTATTTCGCCATGCCGGCTTCCATGTCGCAGCGTTCGCCGCGGTCGTAAGCAACCGCCGCCGCTTCGGTCAAAAGACGCGCAGCCTGCAAGCGTGTCGCCATCTCGCCCAGCTTCAGCGCAATCGCCTGATGTTCGCAAATCGGCTTGCCGAAAGTCTTGCGCTGCTGCGAATAGGACACGGATTCATCGAGCGCTGCCTGCGCCACGCCCACCCCACGCGCGGCCACGTTGATGCGCCCCAGTTCCAGGCCGCCCAGAATCTGTTTGAGTCCTAGTCCTTCTACGCCGCCGATCACCTGCGACACCGGCACGCGAAAATCCGTGAAGGTCAGCTCGCACGTATCGATACCCTTGTACCCGAGCTTTTCGAGCTTGCGGCTGACTTCGAAGCCCGGACCCTTTTCGACGAGCAGGAGCGTCATGCCCTTGTGCCGCGGCTCCGCCTTCGGATCGGTCTTCACGAGCAACGCCAGGACGTTCCCGTGCAGGCTGTTCGTGATCCAGGTCTTGTTGCCATTGACTACATACTCGTCGCCCTCGCGCCGCGCCACCGTGCGGATCGCCTGAAGGTCCGTGCCGCAATCCGGCTCCGTCAGCCCAATGCCGCCACGCAATTCGCCGGTCGCCATGCGCGGCAGATAGGCACGCTTCTGTTCCTCGGTGCCGTTGCGCTGCACGGTCATCGCCATGATCAGATGCGAGTTGATGATGCCGCTCACCGACATCCAGACCGCCGAGATCCGGTCGACAATCTTCGCGTACGTCGATGTGGAGAGACCCAGTCCGCCGTATTCCTGACTGATCAGGCATCCGAACAATCCCATGTCCTTCATTTTCTCGACGATCTCGTGCGGGTACTCGTCGGCCGCTTCGAGTGCGTGGACATACGGCTTCACTTCCGTCTTGAGAAAACGGTCGAGCATGTCGAGGATCAGCACCTCGTTAGCTTTCGCCTCTTCTGCTGTTTCAATCGTTTCTACATCGATGGTAGCCATGAAAATCTCCTGCCCTGACGGGCCCTGAATGCATGCAGCAACAATTAGCCGGGACGGCGCAGCACGTCTGCGAGCGTGGATACGGAAGACCGTTCGAGATTCAGCACGGCGTCGCGCACCTGCGCGGCGCGCTCGCGCGAGACCACGCGCTGCGCGTTATCGAAGAACTTGGCGACGATGTCGTCGTTGGTCAGCGGCCGATCGGACGAGCCGCGATTGATCGCCTCGCGATGCGCAAGACGGCGGCCATCGCGTGTGAAGACAATCACTTCGCCGGTGTAATGGCGCGGGAACGTGGACTCGTGATCCACTTCGTAATTGACGCGTTGCGCCAGGGCCAGCACGGCTGGATCGGCGAGCGCCGCGTCGTCGAGGTCATCGAGCGTGAAGCGTCCCTTGAGCAAGCCTGTTGCCACGATGTACGGAATGCTGAACTGCGCGTCGTAGCTGTTCGCCGGACGCTTCTTGTTCGCGACCGGCTCGCAGATCACGTTCACGGTCGCACCCGGCACGCGCACGACGACGTTTTCGATTTCATCGATGCTGAGGCCGTACTGCTTGTGCAATTCGACCGCGGCATCAGACGATGCATGGGTGAAATGGCATGCGGGAATCGGCTTGAGCGCAACATGGTCGATCTCCCATTGCTCGCCGAGCCCGTTCGTCGCAATGGAAAGATCCGGCGTGGCATCGTCATTCAGGTGCAGCGAATAAAGCCCATAGCGGCCTTCATAAGGCGCGCCGGGACCCACGAATCCATGCTTTGCAAGCGACGCCGCAACCGTGCCGCTGACCGCGGCCCAGCCCGGATGCAGACGCTTGGTCCACGCGCCGTCCTGCAGGAATTCCAGGCTGCCCGACGCCATGGACAGCGCAATGCCCTGCGCATGCGTCGCGCGGGCTTCGTCGAGACCGAGGAGACGTGCGGCCGCCAGCGTGCAGCCGAACGCGCCGGCCAGTCCCGTGGGATGAAAACCCGTCTTGTGGAAACCACCTTGCGCAACGGCGCCCACCCGGGTCGATACTTCCATCGCACAAAGATAGGCGGCGAGCAGATCGGCGCCGCTTGCGTTCTCGCGCTCGCCGAGCCCGAACACGCAGGGCAAGGCGCTCGCGGTCGAATGAATGACGCCGCGTGCGTGGGTATCGTCGAAATCGAGGCCGTGGATCAGAAGGCCGTTGAAAAGCATTGCGTCGCGCATGGCAAGCCGCTCCGAATGCGCGAACACCGACGCGTGGCCGCTGTCGAGTTCCTGCATGGCGGCAAGTGTCGCACGCGAATAGTTGAACGTGGTCGTGGCAAATGCGAGACCGATGCTGTCGAGTATCAAATGCTTGGCGCGTTCGCGGACGGCCTGGGGCACATCGTCGAGCCGCAGGTTCGTCGTGAAGCGTGCAAGCGCTGCGGAGATGGAAGTTGAGCTCACCGTGCAATTCCTCCTTGCTTGAAATCCAGTTGGGTATCGAGCGCATCTTCGTCGGGCGAGGCCGCTTCGAGCGAATACTGGTTGGCATCGACACCCAGTGAAATGACCGCCACGATCAGCAGCACCAGCACGCCCGAGACCATGCCGAGCACCCCGAATAACCCGAACTGCTGATACAGCAGCACGGCGGCATACGACGTGGTCATGGACGCAAGCCGGCCGCATACGCCCGCGGCACCCGTTCCCCGCAAGCGCAAGGCAGTCGGGAACAACTCGGGCACGTAGCCGAAAAGGCCCAGCGTGACGATGGCGAAGATGCAACTCACCAGGACGAAGCCAACGCACGCAATCGCCACGTTCGCAACCATCTGCGGATAGATGAAACCGAGCACGATGGTCATCGCCGAGAAAAACACGAGACCCTTGGCGCGGCCCAGCCGGTCGGCGCTGAGAAAGCCGAGCACCGCGCCAAACGGCGCGCCGAACGACATCAGCGTGGTGAAGCCCAGCGATGTCACGACGTCCCGGCCTTCCCTCACGAAGAAGGTCGGCAGCCACGCAACAAAGCCGTACACCGCGACATTCACCGCGACCGCGGTAAGCGCCGCCGTCAGCGTGCGGCCGATCATGCCGCGCCGGAACAGTGCGCTGAACGGCAGTTGCGGGACTTCGAGATTCTGCGTGCGCGCGCATTCGGGCAACGGCCCGCGCTGCTTCGCCACCTCCGCTTCGATTGCGCTGACAGTACGCTCCGCTTCTTCAAGGCGGCCGACCGATTCGAGCCAGCGCGGCGACTCCGGCATGCTGTGGCGCAAGGCCCAGACGATCATCGCGCCGATCCCCGCAATGCCGAACATCCAGCGCCATCCGAACATCGGAATCACGACATAGCCCACACTCGTGGCGATCACGAGCCCGGAGTTGACGATCAATCCGAGCAACGAGATCCATCGTCCGCGATACGCCGGCGGAATGAATTCGCACAGCGTGCCGGCCGCAACCACGAGTTCCGCACCGAGCCCGATGCCCATCAGGAAACGGCAGCCGATCAGCCAGTAGATGCTCGGCGCGAACGCGGCGGCAATCGACATGACGCCGAACAGCGCGAGGTTGAACTGGTAAGAAGAGCGGCGTCCGAACCGGTCGCCGAGATAACCGGACAAGCCCGCACCGATCACCATCCCGAAAAATCCCGCCGATACAAACAGCGCATTCAACTGAAGCGTCGAGAAGCCCTGCTTCATCATCGCCGCGGCAACGCCACCGGCGAGATACACGTCGAATGCATCGAGGCACGCTCCCGCGCTGATAAGGCCGAGGATCTTCCAGTGGAAGCGCGCCATCGGCAATCTGTCCAGGCGCGCGCCTGAGCTTACGAGTTGATTCACAGTCGTCTCCTTACTGTGAGAGTGAGTTGAAACGCCGTTCGTTCTTGGGCCGACTCGACATCTCCTGCGGGTTGAAACGGTGTTCTAATCCCCCGTGCCGTGACCGCGTTTCGCGATCAGCGCGGTGCGTACGAAGTCCATGACCGCGGTGCCGTCCTGCTTGAATGCACGCGTGTGAACCGTGACGATGCCTTGCGTGGGACGGGATTTCGATTCACGCTTTTCCAGCACTTCCGACTCGGCATACAGCGTATCGCCGCAAAACACCGGACCTGTCAGCTTGATCTCTTTCCAGCCGAGGTTGGCGATGGCTTTTCCGCTGACATCGTTGACGGACATGCCGAGCACGATCGCAACCGTCAGGCCGCTATTCACCAGCAACTGGCCAAATTCGCTTTTCGCCGCGTGAGCGGCGTCGCAGTGCATCGGATGAAAGTTCATCGTCAGCAAAGAGAAATGGATGTTGTCGGCCTCGGTGATCGTGCGGCCCGGACGATGTTCGTAGATATCGCCGACCGTGAATTCCTCGAAATACCGGCCATAGCTTGCGCGATACCGCTGCTTTCCCACTTCTTCAGCTTGCATGCTCGATGCTCCCGTCTCAATTGTTAGTTTGTACGGACAAAGTATCGGCTTGAAGTCGGGCAGCGTCAATCGAGGGTATTCACCGACGACGTTCCTTGCTTTTGACCCCAGCGCGGGGGCGTGGCCTGGTGGCTGGCGGTGCGGGCTCAGGCGGCGTTTGAAAGACAGTCATCCGTTCCAGGATCCACTTCAGCAACTCTTTGGCGGCTGCGGCGAGCGGCCGCCCTGATTTCACCAGCACCCGCGCCTTCGCTGCCTCGAAGACCGGATGCCTGATTGGCAGCGCCACCAGTTCGCCCGCGGCAATTTCCCGATACACCGAGAACGCGCCGATCAACGTCGCGCCCTCGCCGCGCTTCACGAAGTGACGTAACACCGCCAGCGAATTCGTCGTGAGTGTCGGGCGAATTCGCAGATTCTCTGCATACGCAAGCAGTTCGACCACTTGACCGAGACCGAAGGCCGGCGGCATCAGGGCGAGTGGACACTGCAGCATCTCATCGACAGTCACGGGACCGCCGCGCTGTGCGAGCGGATGCTGTGCATGGACGAGCAGCACGACGGGCTGCGACGCGGTTGCCCGGTATTCGATCTCCGCATGCGCGGGCGGGTTATAAGCGAGCCCGATGTGCGCGCGACTCTCCGCCACCTCGACCTGCACGTTGTTGACCGGCAAGATGTCGACGGCCACATCCAGGTTCGGGTATTGAATGCAGAAGTCCGTGAGCACCTGCTCCATCAATCCGTCTATGTACCCCTCGCTGATCGCGAGCCTGATCTGCCCGCGCTGCAGGCCGCGCAGTTCCTGGAGATGGTCTTCGAGTTGTTCCTGCTGCGACTGGCAGCCGCGCCAGTATTCAAGCAGATGCGATGCTGCG
>NZ_CAXTGZ010000374.1:0-6118 GCF_964243625.1 uncultured Caballeronia sp. | reverse complement strand
GGGTTCGCCCTAGTACAACCCGTTAAACAATCTGGAGTCGAAAATGAAAAAGATTGCCCTGTTCGTGATGTCCGCCGCTGTTCTCGTGTCGTCGAGCGCTTTTGCTCAAGGCCTGACCCGCGCTGAAGTTCAACAACAACTGGTGACGGCCGAGCAAGATGGTTCGCGCCTCGTCAGCAATGCGTCGTATCCCGATGTCGCCCGTATCTATTCGAACGAAGTCGCGCAGAAAAACGATGGCGCCAATGCATACGGCGGCGTAGCTGCGGGAACGAGCGCGAGTTCATCGCGGATTGCCAATGTCGGCGGTTCGAGCCATGAAACGTGTGTCGGCCCGGTCAGCTTCTGCAACCTGTATGCAGGATCGTGATCGATGGACGGACGGCTCGCTTCAAGTGCGCGCCGTCTGTTCACCGTAGAAGGATGAGTCGAGGCACAGCGTCGTCGCCGCACCAGACGATTGCGTTTTGCTTGTAACGCGCGCCCAGTTCTTTTGCTGCATCCAGCGAGATACCAAGTACCAAAAAGCTCGGTTCGCCCGGCCAGTCGCTGGATGGATGTTGTCCAGCGCCATCGATGAATTCGAAGTGTCCGAGCGTTAGATCATCAGCCAGCTTTGCCTGGTGGCTCAAGTTGTCTGCTTCATCAGTCTGTTCACTCAACGGATTCGCCGCGGTGATAAACGCGCTGCAATCCACGTCATGCGCGCGGTGCAAATCAGCAAGCTGCGCATTGCGCACGCCGATGATCAAGGTCATCGGCAGATCGCCAAGGACCCGATACTCGGTTTCTTCGTAAGCGCGAATCGTACTGGCGCTGATCGATGAATGCGCGTTCACGTTCACTCCCAGTCGGGCACGCTGTCGGGCATGCTTTTCACGACCTTCGTGACGATATACGTAAAGTACTTTTCGATCCCGATGTCATCTGTCAGCAGCGAATCGATGAACCGCTGATAGTGATCGATATCGCGCGATACCACATGCAGCATGTAGTCCACGCCACCGCCCGTTGCGTAACACAACGCAACTTCGGGCGCGGCAAGCACGCGTTCCTCGAAGCGCCGCATGTCCTGTGCGGTGTGTTTGGCGAGCGTCACTTCGACTACGATCCGGCTTGCCTTGATCGCGCCGACCCAATCCAGTTCCGCACGATACCCCTTGATCACGCCGCTCTCTTCGAGCTTGCGCACGCGCTCCCACGCCGGCGATATCGACAGGTTCACTTCTTCGGCGAGCCGCGATTTCGTGATGCGGCCATCGCGCGCGAGGATGCGCAGGATGGCGATGTCGTAGCGGTCTAGTTTGATCACCGGGCCCGTCTGTTCGTCGGTCAGTTGGTCAATAACCCCGTGCGGTGTCGACGCTGCCAGGGACCTTTCCGGTTAGCCGGAACTGCGCGATGTTCCCCGCGATGACCATCGCCGCGGTATCGAAATCCGTCGGCGCCGAGATGTGGGGAAGCACGCTCACCCCCGGATGGTGCCAGAGCCGTGAATCGGGTGGCAACGGTTCGGTATCGAAGACGTCGAGAACTGCATGCGAAAGGTGACCGCTGTCCAGCGCGGCAAGCAGATCGTCCGTCACGACAACCGGGCCGCGAGCGAAGTTGATCAGGGCGGCGCGGGGTTTCATCGCGTGGAGGCGTTCGGCGTCGAGCAACCCGCGTGTCTGCGATGTCAGCGGCACGAGGCACACGACGATATCGCTGAGATGCAGCATGTCGATGAGGCCATCGTTGCCGGAAAACGTGTGGACGTTCGCAAGTGTCTTCTTGGATCGGCTCCATCCTGCGACGTTGAAGCCCGCCTCGTTCAAACGCAACGCTGCGGCGGCACCGAGCGAGCCAAGGCCGAGTATGCCGACCGTAATCGAAGACGGCTTTTTATAAGCAATCTGATTCCAGACCCGTTCACGTTGCTGGCGTACGTAAGCCGGCATGTCGCGCTGCAGATAGTAGGTCCAGGCGAGTACGGCTTCGGCCATGGTCCGCGACATTTCCGGATCGATCATGCGCACGATGGGAGGCCCATCGACGGGAAGGCTTGCGACGAGTTGTTCGACGCCGGCCCACAGGCTTTGCACCCAGACCAGGCCGGGAAGCGCCGCGACATCGGCTGGATGCGGATTCGCGACGATCGCAATTCGTACGGCCGTGCGTTGTTCATTGCTCAAATTGCAGAACAACGAAACGGATTCGCCGGGCATCGCAGCCGATAGCGCGGACAGGTAACTCGCTTCGTAATCAGCGCGAATATTCGTGATCAGCGCGATGGGCTCAGACATCAAACCGCCGCTTTCTCCGCTTCCATCTCCGCCATATCCTGGAAGCGATCAGCGATTCTTGGATGCGCCCGGCCGCCATCCGCGGCTCCGATGGCGATCAAGATCTCATCCGGTCCTGGCGCATCGGAAACCTGAAAAGTAGCGGTAATGAAGTGCGACCGCTTGCCGGTCTCCGACTTATGAATCATAGGCACGGACATCAGCGCCCCTGGCCCTGACCGGGTATTCGTGAAACTCAAGAACGCCGTGCCATTCACCGCTTCGCGATACATGTTCCCGAACCGCAGCGTATGAATGAGCGCGGAGCCATGCTCGATCTCCCCATTCACACCAACCGTAGCTGCCTTGCCATAAGCTTCCACGCGCTCCGCCGGCATGATGGCCACGAGCCTACGCGTCATCTCGCGCCCAAGCACCGGCGCCAACCGCAAGATCTCCGGCCGCAAGTCCTCGACAAATCCTTTCCCCGCCCAGGGATTGCGAACGATGGCTGCAACCACCACCGTAGTGATCGGCCGCTCGGCAGCGCGCCCACCTTCAATATGCGTTTCTTCGATAAAAGTCGCGATCTTGCGAAGCCCGGTTTCCGTCACGTCCATTGCGCTCTCCATTGAATAGCGGTTCGTCATGGAAGCATCCTAACGGCCTCGAATACATGAATCTTCCTTCGCTTCGTGGGATGAATCTTTTATTTTTCACTTCGTTCTGTCGTATATTAAAAAGAGACAAAGGGGCGTTGTGATATGCCAGATCAATTGTCGCGGATCATGTCGCTGCGTGATGTCGCGAGCCAAATCAACTCCGACGGCGACCTCGATACCCTCCTGCGCGACCTCATCCAGGCAGCCTGCCGGCACGGTTCATGGGACCTCGGCTCGATCATGACGCTGGACCTGGCGCACGGTTACGCGCTTGTCACTGCGCGCTTCGAGGCGAACGTCATGCTGCGTAGTCCATCGGGGGATCGATGGGAACTCGCGACCAGTCCCGCGCTCGTCGCGTTACAGCGCTTCGAGCCGGTCTACATCCGAGACGCACGCGAATCCACCGAATTCCCCGGCTACAGACGCGAGGCGCTCGAACGCGGTTACTGCACCGTGATGATCTATCCAATGGCAAGCGTCGATGCGGAAGGTCGTCCGATGGTGCTCGCGGTTTCATCGCGCAAAGTGGTCGATGTATCGCCCGATGACCTCGCGTTCATGTCGATCATCGTGCATCTCGGGGCGATTGCGATCGAGCGTGCGCACCGGCATCGCGCGCAGTTGGCTGCAGCCGAACAATTGCGGCGCGTGCTCGGCGCGCAAGGATCGCTGCTGCAGGAAGTGCTGGCGGGCGGCTCGATCGAAACGCTTACCGCCATGCTTGGCGACCTGCTCAGCGCGCCGGTTCTCGTGCTCGATTTTTTCGCGAGCAGCTTGCTTGCGTCGGCGTCACCGGTGCCCACCGTTCATGACGACGCAGCCTGGACCACGCTGCTCGAAGGCGCGTCGGGCCGCCAGATGCTCGCAGAAGTCCGCGATGCCGTGACCACGCGGCGCGCCGAAACCATCACGCTGCGCCTGAGTGACAAGCTCTCGCTCGATGCCCGCATCGAACCCCTGATGGTCGACGACGAAGCCGTCGGCGCTTTGCTCACCTTCGATCAATCCAGTTCGAACGACCTGCAGAAGTTGCTTATCGAAAGCGCGAAGTTCGCGCTGAGCGTGCAATTGATGCGCAGCGTCATTCGCTTTCGCTTCGAGACCCGTACGCTCACCGAACTGTTCTTCGAGATCGTCGAACGCCGATGGCGCGATGAACAGGACATGCTGCGCCGCGCACGCCGTCTTGGCCTTTCGCTGGCTGCGCCCATGCGTATGCTCGTGATCGATTTTCCGGACCGGACGAATGCATCGGCGGATCTTTCCGTCGATGGACATCGCGCTGTCGCGCTGCTCGCTGCGCAGCAACATATCGCGGTGCATATCGTGACGGTGGGCGGCGCGCTCGTGTGCCTCGTGCCGCACGAGGAGGGCGTGGAGCTCGAACGCGTGACGCGGCTTGCGCATCGCATAGCGGAGACGCTGGCGCGATCGGTCGGCAGCGAACCGATTGTCGTGCTCGGCGATACATGCGAAGGGCTCGAAGCGCTCGCGAAGGAATGGGAGCGCTGCTGGCGCATGATCCGCGTCGCGCGCACCTTCGGCCGGCGCGGCGCGATGACCGTGCCCGACTTCGGGCCGCTGCCCATGCTGATGGGCGCAGCGGATTCGTCGGACGTACGGAGTTTTATCGATGGCGCGATTGGCCGCGTCATCGAGCACGATAAAAAGCACAACACGGCCTACCTCGACACGCTCGCGGCCTACGTGCGCGCGGGCTGCCGCAGCCAGCATTGCGCCGACGCCATGGGCCTTCACGTCACCACCCTCCGGTACCGCATGTCGCGTATATCGGACCTCTTCGGCATCGGGGTGGAGACGCCTGAACAGCGATTTTCGATCGAGCTTGCGCTGCAATTGCACAGCCTGATCGACAACAGCAATGCCTCCGCTGCGCGTCACGAATCGATCCCCCGAATGCGAGGGTAATTAACTGCGATCGTCCTTCGATCCAGCGGAAGAATCCTTTTTTTGCATGCCTTAACTTGTACCTCAACGTAACGACGTTCGAGGTGAAGTACATGCAAGCCGAAGTCTCAGATAAACCCGTCGCCGTCGATCCCGTGGCCTTGCGCCGGGCGTTCGGCACCTTCGTGACAGGCGTGACGGTCATCACCACGCGCGATTCCGATGGACGCCCGCGTGGCATGACGGCGAACTCGTTCACCTCTGTTTCGCTGGACCCTCCGCTTCTCCTCGTATGCGTAGGAAAGAGTGCATCGAGCGCACCGGTCTTCCAGGAGACCGACCACTTCGCTGTCAATCTGCTGCACGAAGCGCAGACGGATGTATCGAATCTCTTCGCCTCCAAATCCGCCGACAAGTTCGCGGCCGTCAGCCATGACGGCGTGCATACCGGCGCGCCGGTCTTGTCCGATTGTTTGACGTGGTTCGATTGCACGGTGCACGACCGCGTGGATGCGGGCGATCACACGATACTCATTGGCCGCGTCCAGGCGTTCGGCACGAGCCCTACAGCGCCGCTCGGCTTTTGCCGTGGCCGCTATGCGCAAGTAAAGAACCCGTTGCCGCCGGGCTGGCTTTCGTCACACAACATGATCGTGGGTTATCTGATCGAAGCAGAAGGATCGTTGCTGCTCGCGAAGGACGGCAAGAACGGCTGGACGTTGCCGAGCGCGCCGCACCGGCTGGTGAATGGCCGTTTGCCGATATCGGGCGGCGGCGATCTTGAACTCCTTCCCGACGACACCTTTCTCTATTCCGTCTTCGATGCCGCCGGCAGCGACTCGGGGTACCTGATCTATCGCGCACGCCTGGCATTGCCGCGCGCGGCCTGTGAGATCCCCGAGAACTTCAGCTTCTTCCCGCTCGACCAGCTTCCCTACGACGACATTCCGACGCCCGAAATTCGCGGCATGTTGAAGCGCTATGTGCATGAAAGCGCCGGCGGCCGGTTCGGCATCTACATGGATTCACACGACGGCGGCCGCATTGCGATGGTCAGCGCCGCGCAGCCACGGCTGCAGCAACCGCAACTCTGAACTAGGACCAGGTACAGATGAAAACGACAGTCGAAAGTTTGCAGGGGTCCAGGCAAGACCTGTTCATCCACGGCGAGTTCGTGGCGCCGCGCAGCGGCCATTACGTGTCGAGCTACGACCCGACAACCGCCGAGCCCTGGTATCAATTCGCGCAGGCCAATGCCGACGATGTGGATGCCGCCGTGCG